>NZ_CAJODJ010000002.1:0-78521 GCF_905233225.1 Methanobrevibacter sp. UBA212 | reverse complement strand
AAATAGCCTCCAAAAAACACAAAATAAAATTAAACACGATAAAATTAATTAAAAAAGATAGTACACCCAATAGTGCAATTCATCCATGACCTTGAAGAGATTATGGTATTCTTGCATCATTTAGATAAATTCGATGATATCCGCAATGACTTATATGAAATCGCATCAAAATACGAAGAGATCATTGAGATACATGGTTTTATAGTTTACGAGACTCAAAATCTCATTACATTTGACATGATCGTTGATTTCGATGCGGATAGAGAAAAAGTTAAAAGCAGAATTTTAAAAGAAATCGAACAAAGGCATCCTCAATATACATATCAGGTTATTGACGATTATGATATGAGTGATTAATATATACTAGTTTGGACAAATAATATATCAAGGTGATAAACAATGGAAAAAAATAAGATTATTTTAATTGCTATTGCAGTTTTAGTAATTGCACTTTTAGCAGTTGGAGCATACCTTGTCACCACCAACAGTCATAATGCTTCAGTAAACAACGCTACTGTTGCAAACGATACCTCCAATAATACAACAGCTAATGACACAAATAATGTCATTATGATTGATAAGGAAGGTAAAGATTCAAACAACACTGTTGTTGGAGATAATTCACCAAGACACGACAATAATACCAACAATACGACTGCAAGGGTATATAACCCTCAAACCGATTCATACGTAACCGTAGTCGGCGAAGGTTATGACGTTGAAGTCGACAGATGGTATACCTACGATACAGATGGTGTAAGATACTACAATACAAGAATTAAATAATTTTAATTCTTTCTTTTTTTATTTTATGAAGACAGAATTTGTCAGATTATCCCTGTATGTCGTTTCATCCCTAAGCGATTCGATATGATGAATCACATTCAGTTTCAAATCCTCTAATTTTATACGGGTTTCTATGTCATTGAAATCCACCTGAAACTGAAAAAGGTATTTGACCTCCATATCATAGTCATATATTGCCCAATTAGGCCCGTTAATGTCTAAAAGCTGAATGGACCACATGTCCATGATTGCGGTGATTTGTGAGGTAACCTCATCAACGTCAAAGTTTTCATCAAGAAAAATTTCTTTCATTGATATAGATCCTCGGATTCGTTTTGAGGAGCAAAACTAAGCTCGATTTCCTCACGGTTGAAAATTCCGAATGTGGTGATTTCACTTTTGCGGATGGTCAATGCCTGGCCGACGCTATTGTCCTCCATTGATATCAGACTGACATTAAGCCATTCATCGTCCTCGGATAAATAGGAGCAAGGCTCGAATAATTGGAATTTGGTTATGATTGTTAAAAGCAAGTCGTTAATGTCTGCACTTTTACCTGCGTGTTCCTGATTTAGATTCAAAATTTTGTCCTTTACGTTCATGAGTTTATTTTTGTTTTTGAAATATAAGTCATTTTCTGAGATTGACTATCTTTCCCCCTGAATGGATGCCAGCTTGTCGATGCTTGAAGCGGCGGCTTCACAGCCCTCATTTAAAATCAGCCAGATGGCCTTAATAAAACCTTCATCATTAAGAATTTGGCAGTTTTCCATTTCCAAAGCCCTGTAATTAGGCCTGTCGATAACCTCCCTTAAAAATTGTTCCTTTATCTCTTCGCGCATTTCCCTGTCAATCAGTGATTCGAGTATCCCCTTGATGGAGAGGGCAAATGTATTCCCAATTGATTTGGTGATTTCAATTTCTCCTGCGGTCATTTCGCCTTTCATTTTTTGCTCAATTTGGGTAAATGAGGAATAATCCTGAAAACCGAAAACGGTAAACCTCCCCTCAACATTGTGTGCAGCATACTCATCGATCAATTGGGTGAAATGATCATATGACAATATGAAAATCATCAATGATTCTGTAAATAAATTTCTGGAGCAGTCTAATAATTTACAGAGAACATGAATCAGAATTTCCTGAATTAAAAAATGAGACAGCTCATGAAGTAGCGTGGTGATTTGAAGGGAATCGATTTGCCTGTCATCAATGGATATGACATCCGATTCAAAATATCCCAATTCACTGCCTGATGATTTATATTCCACTTTAACAAATGATTTTGCAAATAATATTATCTTTTCAAGGATGTCAAGCTCATCAAAGTCGATTTCATTTTCCTTAACCAGATTATCAAAATTCATAAACGCCTGGTATTTGATATCATGGAGAACAGCCGAATAATCGTCGATTGTAAAGTCAAATTCATTAATTTTCAAGAGATTATCCTTATTCAATAAATCCTCAAAGGATTCATAATTGTTTTGCCCATTGAAAATGAATTCAGGCTCTGATTTGATATCGCATACATCTATTTTATCGGAAATCCATTTTAAATGAACCAGACAATCAGGGCAAAAAACTTTTTCCTTCGGATATTCATTACCGCATTCAGGACAATATTTTTCAGGTTCAGGAATTTTTGAATCTTCAATTGAGAGTTTTACATCACTTAACACAACATGAGACTTATGAAGTTCTTCCCCAACATCATCACATTCCCTAGAAGATTCTGACACGTCCATATCAAATGAAGGTTTGCAATAATAACATTTAACTAAATCAACAGGATTAAACTCCCTTAAAACATCTTTAATCAAATCTAATTTTTCCCCATCATCCTGACTATACCTTGACAAATCATTAATATTTCCAGTCATGAAAATCCCCACAATTTAATAATATTTTTAACTTAACACCTTAAAAATTTTTCACAATACATGACAAATTAGAAAAGTTTAATTTATAATGAAACATATATATTTAAATTAATGAAAACAATAGCTATTGGTGTTGGTGAAAACGAAAATATTATACAAGCATGTCATATTTTCAAAGAAAAACACCCAAAAACGGATATAAGACTAATATATAGTGACGATGACTTGATAAAAGCTATCTTAGATGATAATGTTGCTGCAGTAGTTCGTGGATCACTTCCTGCCTCCAATATTATGCAATATCTCAAAAAACATTACCCTAATCTATCAAGAGCAACATACGTCAATGGAAACGGACATGAATTTCTATTGTCCCCGGTTGGAATTGATGAAGGTAATACTGTCGATGAAAAATATGAAATCGTACTGAATTGTATTGATTTTCTTAAAAAAGTAGGCAAAAAACCTAAAATTGCAGTTTTGGCTGAAGGAAGGGAAGATGACTTTGGAAGAGGCAGCGAAGTATCAAATTCAATAATCGACAGCAAAAAATTAACAAAAATAATAAAGGAAAACACATCAGAAGATGTTGAAAACTACTTTATCCTAATAGAAAAAGCAATAAACAGCAAAGCCAACATCATCATCGCCCCTAATGGACGAGTGGGAAATATCATATTCCGGACACTTGTCCTTCTCAATTCATGGCCAAGTCACGGAGCAGTGACATTCGGCATCGATAAGACTTATATTGACACAAGTAGAGACCAAAGCATTGATGGTTATGTCCGTAGTTTAATTTTAGCTAATGAATTATCAAAATAAGTGATGAACATGGCAGAAAACATACTTTATAGATTATATGAATGGTACATTACTCGTGATTTAAAACCGGAAAAAATGCCAAAACATGTTGCTATAATTATGGATGGAAACAGGAGATACTCCAAACTTCAGGGAAACATAGATGTTGTCAAAGGTCACGAAATAGGAGTGGACACCTTGGAAAAAGTGCTTGACTGGAGTATTGAGCTTGGAATTGAAATTATTACCGTTTACGCCTTTTCAACAGAAAACTTCAACAGACCTCCACACGAAGTTGAAGGATTGATGAACCTGTTTGTAACAAACTTCAAAAGATTGGTGGACCACGAAAAGATACACCGCAATGAGGTTAAAGTAAAAGTGGTCGGCAGAACAGACCTAATACCTGAAAGCGTGCGTGAAGCAATAAAAGAAGCTGAAGATGCAACTGCAAAATATGACAAAAGATTATTCAACATAGCTATTGGATATGATGGACGTATGGAAATCATAGATTCAATTAAAAAGATTATCAACCAGGTTCAAGCCGGTGAAATCACTGTCGATGATGTTGATGAAGACCTTGTAAGCAAAAACCTTTATACTGAAGGACTGGCCGATCCCAACCTGATTATTCGTACCAGCGGTGAAGAGCGCTTGAGCGGATTCCTTCTGTGGCAATCATCCTACTCAGAACTCTATTTCTGTGAAACATTATGGCCTGAACTCAGGAAAGTTGATTTTGTAAGGGCAATCAGATCATATCAGGAACGTGAAAGAAGATTTGGAGTTTAAACAATGATTGATACCCATTGCCACATTGATTTTAAGGACTTTGACGATGACCGTGAGGACGTCATCAAAAGAGCAAAAGACAAGCTTGACCATGTAATCGTTTCCGGATACAGCAATGACAGCAATATGGAAGTATTGCAGCTTTCAAAAGATTACAAAGGTTTCATATATCCGACTTTCGGTTTTCATCCAGTAAGCTCACAAAACGCCACAGAAGAAGACATCAAAACAGCACATGAGAACATTTCCAAATATCTTGATGATATCGTGGCAATCGGCGAAGTCGGAATGGATTACTTTTACGTTACAGACAAGACCTTGCGTGAAAGACAGCAGGAGATATTCAGAGGATTTCTGGAACTTGCAAACGAGTACAAGGTTCCGATAGTAATGCATGTGAGGGACTGTGAGAAAAAGGCAGTGAATATCATTCCAGAATATGAGGACATTCCTTATTTTGTTTTCCATTGCTATGGAGGAAGCCTCAAGACTGCCAAAAAGATAATGAACATGAACAATTGTGTAATGAGCTTTTCCACAATGCTGTGCTATTCAAAACACCACCAAGACCTGATTGAAAAGATAGACCTTGACTATGTTTTAACCGAAACCGACAGTCCATATCTGGCCATGACAAAAGAAGAGAGAAACGAACCTGCAAATGTCGTCAATGCAGTTCATAAAATCGCCGAGATAAAGGATATGGATGTTGAGGCCGTTGATGAAATCACCACCAACAATGCCCGAAAAATTTTCAAAATCTAGAAGTGAAGCGTGAAATTAAGATTAATCAGCACATCCCTGTTTTCCTTAACCGCTTCTATTTCCAATTCAAATTCATCCAAATCATTTTTAACAAGATTTATCAGATGATAATCCAAAAGGGAATCGTTCAAATATACGATGAATTGATTCCTGTCTATTTTTACTGACCTCCGGCAGAAGAGTTTGAAGGCATAGAGATAATACTCAAGTCTAAAGATCAGGTCTTCCTTATCACCCTTGCCATTGATGAAATACTCCTTCAGGTCATTCTGAAGTATCTTTCCCTCGTCGCCGACATCGGCCTTAAATGTTTCCATTTCAACTAAATCATTCATCAGCTGTTGCTTTTCATTATCATTATACATTCAATCACTTAATCGGAAGTTCAATTTTAAAAGATGATATGAATTCGGCAAAAAAGTAATGGTGAACTTATCGAATGCATCATCCAAATCCCTCAATTGAGCGAACTGCAAATCATCGGGGATGATATAGAGAACAAATGAATCCTCATTAATTTCAACACCCAAATCTTCAAACAGAGGAATGCCAAGCTCTGAAATGAATACATATTTGTAGACAATCAGCTCATAGTCATTAACTTCCTTTTCGGATTTGAGTATGTCAACCAGTTCATCCTGTAATTTACTCGATACTGCTTTAAAAGTCATTAGAATCGTTTATATACATTCAACCTGTGGGATTTGTCATGATACTTGTTTGGATCCTGCAGACTGTCAAATGTGCTATTGGGCATGAATTGGCTGCATGTATCAGTTGGACCTGTGCTACCATTTCCCAAGCGGCAAACCACTCCCTGAGCAGGGCCGTTCAACTGGGTTTGAGTTTGCCAATACTTGCAATTGAGACATACCCTGTCGGGGTTGAGTTCTGAAATGTTGATGTCATCAAGATACATTTTCTTTACAGCAAATCTCTTTCGATAAATACCTCTTTCGCAGCCATTACTGCATTTATTGCCTTTGGAAATCCGCAATAGGCACTCATCTGCATCATGATTTCAACAATTTCAGTCGGAGAGTTTCCAACATTCAATGCAGCGTTTATGTGTTCCTTGAGTTGAGGAATTGTTCCAAGAGCTGTCAAAGCTGAAACAGTACAGATTTCACGGGTCTTGAGGTCAACTTCCTCACGGGTATATATCTCAGAGTAAGGATATTCAATGACAAATCTGGACAGATCCGGAGCGATGTCATCCAATTCCTTAAATATTTCTTCAACTGACTTATTTTGAATTCCTTCAATGCATTTTTTACCTTTATCATATCTGTTCATAGTTATAGTATATACCTAAATCCATTTAACATTAGCGGTCGTGTAGACATAATGTGGAGAAAATACCGGATTGTACAATTTATTTGTTGAAGCGGTAGTGTTGAAGCTTATCGCAATCGCCTTTCTTAAATTATAGTTTATCCTGTCCCCAATTGAAACCAAATCGGAACTGCTGAATCGTTCAGATGTTTTGGCATATACCTTGAACTGTATTCTCTTCTTGTCATAGTTTATGTCATGACCCAGGTCACTATATGAAACATTGACGATTTTAACCGAATAGGGATACAAAAGGCTTGTTTTTGATGTTGAATATTGTCTGAAGGTATCTTCCGGATAGATTGCACCTGACGATGTTGCAAGACCTTCATTCACGCCGTTTCGAGCTGCAGCCATCGCAATATTCAATTCCTCTTCACTGGCTAGAAAAACTATTGACATCATGACAACCAATATCAGAACTCCAAAAACGAACAGGAATTCGGCTGAAATCTGTCCCCTGTTATCCATCATGATATCACAATTCCTTCATCGGTTTTTGTTATCAGATAGCTTTTTCCGCTTACCAATTTATATCTGGAGTCAATATTTGCAAGCATCATCAGTGTCTCCCCCTTCTTGTCATCATATTCCATCGTCAGTCTGTTCCTTTCAACCGTTATCTCAAAATATCCCTTATCAGACGGCAATCTGATGTATTTTGAGTATCCTGCACCATTTGAGTTCACCTGACTGATCTGGTTGGCGACTTCATCCAAAATCAGCCTGTGTGTTATGCCATCTTCAATATTTAAACTTGATGATATTGCTGAGGATGCAAAAAATAACACTCCTAAAGCAATAATGACAAGAATAAATAATGAAAATAGATATTCTATTGAAATAAAACCTTTATTGTCCATATTTTTTAATTATTTTAGAAATTAATAAACTTTGCTCCAAACCGAAGTCAATTTTGATACCAAATAGTTAAATAATATATGATTTAAACATACTATTATGAAAGGTAAAGTTGTTTTTATTGGTGCAGGACCTGGAGATCCTGATTTAATCACCGTCAAAGGAAGAAATGTAATTGAAAAAGCTGATGTAATTATTTATGCAGGCTCACTTGTCAACAAAAATGTTTTATGTCCTGCAAAGGATGAATGTGTAATCCACAATAGCGCTTATTTGAATTTGGAAGAAACTGATGCCATAATAACTGAAGCGGTTAATGAAGGCAAACTGGTTGCCCGTGTCCATACCGGCGACCCTTCAATTTATGGAGCCATCGGCGAACAGATACGCGAACTTAAAAAACATGACATAGAATACGAAATCATTCCAGGAGTTAGTTCCCTATTCGGCACTGCAAGCGTTCTTGAAGCAGAATTAACTTTACCTGAAATTTCACAAAGTGTTATAATTACCCGTCCTGAAGGCAGAACTCCAAAGCCGGAAGGTGAAAGTCTTTCAAGCTTTTCAAAGCATCATGCAACCATGTGCATCTTTTTGGGAATAGGAATGATTGACAAGGTTGTCGATGAACTGCTTGAAGGTTATGAAGAAACCACTCCTGTTGCAGTTGTCAAAAAGGCGACTTGGCCAGACCAGCAAATAATTAGAGGAACCCTCGCAGATATTGCACAAAAAGTTAAAGATGCCAATATTACAAAGACTGCAATGATTGTGGTGGGAGATGTGTTGGACCCTGGTGAGTTTAATGCATCCAAGCTATATGACAAAAACTTCAAACATGAATATCGATAGATTTGGGAATTGATTTTTTATCCCAAATACTTATTCTTTAAACCGCACCTTTTACATTGATGTCATCAAAGACGTCATGATTTGAAACGTAAATCATGCATACCTCATCTTTTATTCCGAATACGAATGCATAGCCCTCATTTTCATATTCCAAATAGTAACCGGTATATCCGTACATCTTGGTAGGTGTTCCGCCCAAATCCGCAGCAACCTTCTGGCTGTCTATTCCCTTTCCGGGAGTCCTAGTAACTCCTATTTCAATGTAGTTGTCCTTATTGCTCCATCCCATTGCGCTTGACTTGATGTTTCCGTCATAATTGACATCCGTCCTTAACGGTTCTGAAACATAATCGGCAGGGATTTCAAATTCGACATTGTCAACCTTGACCGTTTGGGTCTGGTTCAGCAAAAAAGTCGCCGATAAAAAAATAGCCAAAATTATAAAAATAATTAATATAATCAATATATGTTTATTTGAAAATCTGTTCTGCTTATTTGGAACCTTTTCACCGCAATTGGCACAGAACAATGCATCTTCCTTTAATTTTTCACCGCATTTACTGCAATAATCGGTCATTTAAACACCTGTGATGGTTAGGTAATTGGATCAATGTTTGAAAATTTAACTGTACTTATCCTTGATTTCATTCATAAGTCTTAATTTTTCAAATGCAACATCCTTTGGAGCCCTTCTCAAACCGCAATCCGGATCCAGCAGAAGATTATCCTTTCCGACAATTTCAATGGCCTGAGTGACAAGACTGTCAACATCACCGATATCATCAACCGTATTTACAGATGAATCAAGACATCCGAAACCGATTTTTTTATCTGAAACCAGATTGTAATTTTCCTTCAACACATCCAGGTTAACATTATTTCCCGCAAATTCAAAGTCCAATATATCCACATCGAATTTGGAAATGTCCTTGAATGCATCCTTCAGAATACCGCAAACGTGCATTGCCAACGGAATCTCCAAACCATCATGCAATATGCCGATTGCCTCACGGGCGGTTTTCATGTCCACCATTCCTGTTGACAGGAACGGCTCATCTATTTGGATATAGACCGGCTCAACCTTTTTGGCTATTGCATCCACTTCAAATTTCAGTGAATGTGCCAAATCGATGGTTGCATCTTCCTTGCTTTTGTAAAGTCCGGCAATTCTTGAAGAATGCACAATGGTGTTTGGACCGGTAATAATACCTTTAACGCCCTTGCCTTCAGGAATGCTGCCGTTAAAGTAATCCTTCATGACCTTTTTTGCAAACAGCAGGTCCTTGACAGAAATTTCCTGAGTCGGATTTCTGATTTTTGACACTATCTCAGTATTTCCATCAACAATCCTCATTCCCGGAATGTATTGTGTAAAAATAGAAACCATATCTCCCCTGACCTGACCGTCGGAGATAATGTCTACGCCAGCATCAAGTTGAGAGACTACGCAACTTCTGATAGCTTCTTTAAAAGGATCATATGCACCAAATGCGCTTAACAATTTGTCTTTGGCTGAAGATGGTTTTTTTACTTCAACCGGAAAGCTTCCTACAACTGTGGATTTCATTTTTTGTTACCGGTATCTAATTTTCTGATTTTTTCAACTTCCTCTTCATCGATTGGAAGCTCAACAACAGAGGTTCCGTGACATGGTTTGGTGTATGGTAGGAATACTGTTCCCTTTTCATGGTCAAATCCGATTGGTATTGGCGGAATTCCAATGACTCTGACTCCCAACACCTCATCGCCGGGTTTGATGTATACCAAATCATCTGCCTTGAATCTTATAATCATTGCACAGTCCTTAAAGCCCGCTTTGGAAGCATGGATTTCATAATTATCAGATTGCTGAAGGTAAGTATCTAAACAAAAAGACATTCTATTCAAACTCCTTGATTGCTCTGTCAAATTTAACTTTAATTGGTGAAGGATTATGGAAAGCTCTTACTGAAGTGATCAATGCATTGCTTCCGCTTTCTTCAATCATAGTTACGAATTCAGCAATTTCATCAGCATCCCTTGAAAATACCAATGCCAATGATTTGGTTTGCAGTATCTGGTCAAATGTTACGAAAAATGATGCTGCCGCATCCTTGTGAACAAAACCGACAAGCAAATCATAATCTCCTTCATTAACCTCACCTAATGTTCTTTCCAAATCCACTAGATTAAGATTGTAAAGTCCTTCAGGGTCTGATATTTTTACAAGTTTGGAAGCAGCAGGGTTTGCCGCTATGGTTGTATCATAACCCATTTTTGTTAATTTGTTAAAAACATAAACTGCCATTGGAGTTTGGGATGGAGTTTCCGGACATCCAAGTAATACTAAAGCTTTCATAAAAAATAACCTCTTATGATCTTGTTTTGAGTGAAACAACATTAGCTAAAATCAATGTACCGACAAATATGAATGTCAGCAAAGCCATACCATTGATTGTCCTGTTAAATACAAACAGACCGATTAATGATTGTGCACAGAAAGACGCTAATGCTCCAGTTAACAATACTTCTCTTCCCAGGTATTTCTTGTTGTTTTTCTCCCTTTTTTCTCTGTACATGTTCAGTACTTTAAAACCGATTACAATAGTTCCGAGAACAAATGCGACCAATCCTGCAAGTCCTAATATACCAAAGTCAAAACCATATCCAAAGATACCTGGAAGCATATAGTCAATTGTATCCTTTTGGTTAACAAGTATACCGAAAAACATTGGGAAAGGAAGACCAAAGAATAAAACGAACTGCATAGGCAACGTAATGTAACCTTCCGCAAATGCAGTACCTTCTGCTCCCCAATAGGAAGCCTTTGCATTGTGACCAATTAATTGTATGTTGTGCAATACTGTCTTGATACTTGACAGGGAGTACTGTTCAATCCTGCTGAACCTCAATATAGGTGAAAAGATTGTCATTCCGGTTACTCTTGAGACAGCTTCCAGAAGAACGAAACCAACTGCAGCTGCACCTAAAAATATACCGACCCTTTTCATTGTAATTACGGATTTTTCCCTGAATGATTTGGATATCATCAGATAACCGAAGAACAAACCTATTAACCATAATATTAAAAAGGACCTGTGCATTAATCCACCGAATACAGTAATGCCCACCAGGAACAATATGACGAATCTTCTAAGAGGTCGTATATCCACTCCCGATTCCTTCATTACCTTCAGCGATGCCAAAGCCGCAACGGTACCCAAAAGAGCAATCGGCCCAAATGGGTGAGTGAATTCCGCCTGACTAGACGACACAATCAAAAGTGCAATATCTGCTCCAAAAATAAGTGTAAAACCACCCATAATAAACAATGATAAAAATGTCACAACACTTAGTGACAAAGGAATAAGGTTTAATGCAAAAATCCAAACGACAAAAAGCATTATCCCTACTTCAATAATCAATTGTAAGTGGTTTTGAGCAATTAACAACATATTCTAATCACAAATTCATTTTTTAAAATAATTAAAAGTGGACTGACCGGGATTTGAACCCGGGGCCTCCGCCATGCCAAGGCGACGATCTACCATCTGAGCTACCAGCCCAAAAATAAAATATTAAAACATCATTCTATATATTTGAATGTATTACTATAAATATTTAATTGCCATTTTTTGCCAAATCATATAAATTATCCAAAATCACCTGGAACAAATCATCTGTCTCAATCTCAATTTTTTCATGAGGGTGGACAATATACTCAAGTGCCTTTTCGATAACATCATCGGTGTCATTAGACCTGTACATCAAACCTTTATTGACATAATACTGGTCAACTGACAGGGTTTCGCCAGGATAACATGAAATTACGGGAGTCTGAAGGATTGCAGCTTCCCTGTTCATGGTTCCACCGGCACCAATGACTAAATTTGATTTTTTAATGATGCTTGATGTATCGACAGGCGGTTTCAATATATGGACGTTTTCGATTCCTTCAAATATTTCAGACTGCTCCTTGAATCTTGGCAATATCAAAATGTTGGCAACATTTTTCAGCTCATCGACAATAGGAGACAGCACAGATTTTCTGCAATCGACATCAAGATATGATGCAAGAGAAGGTTCCGGCCTCATCAATATTGTTTTGGAATGATTCAATTCAAGATTCAAATCATCAAAGATATTGTCATTATATTCAAAGCTTTTGAAATGCATCAGTTCGGAGGTACCGTCATATGGAATGATAGTATTCGGGTCTGCACCGAACTTCATCAGCTGCCAGAAGTCAATGCTGGTTGGAGCAATGATCCTATCACATAACGGAAGAGTCAGCTTGTTGGCGGCCAATGCCTTCTCATTATCCAAAACATACAAACTTGGAATTCCTAAACCGAATGAGATTCTAGGAAGTTCAATGGAATGCTTGCTAAGGGCGACATCAACCCTTTCACCATGTATAATGTCCACAAGATTATATACTCTTTGAGTGCTCTCCCTTAATTTGTCATAAAGACTTACACCATGTTTTCCAACTGATATGAAGTCTATATCATACATTTCAAGTAATTTGTGAATATCTCCAAATTGCCTTGCTGTAACAATTACATCCTCACCTTCCGCCTCCAAATACTTGATTACATCTTTAAAGAACCTTACATGAGGCGCATTTGAGATATCAATCCATACTTTCATGTTACCACCTAAATTAACTTGATTAGTTCATAGCTTCTTCAATGACTTTAATGATTTCGTCTAATCCGCTGCCCTGTTTAAGGCTTGATTTGATTACATTAACATTTGGGTTTAATTTTTTAGCATCGGCAACCATCTTATCTGCATCAGCGCCAACTGCATCTGCAAGGTCAACCTTGTTTATTACAACAACATCTGATGTCTGGAAAATGATTGGATGTTTTTCTACAGTGTCGTCACCTTCAGTAACACTAACGACGACTATTCTTAAATGGGAACCCAATTCAAAGTCCACAGGACAAATCAAGTTACCCACATTTTCAATGATTACCATGTCAAGGTCATCCAACGGCAAGTCTTCAAGGCCATGGCCGACCAAGTGTGCATCAAGGTGACATTCCTTACCTGTGTTTAGGCCAACTACAGGAACATCATGCTTTTCTATACGTCCTGCATCGAATTTGGAGATTACATCTCCTGCCAAAACACCAATTTTATAATCAGTATTATCAATAATTTCTTCAATAAGTGTTGTTTTACCGGAACCAATCGCTCCTACAAAATCAACACAGAATATGTCCTTTTCCTCTAGATTTTTTAAGTTTTTATCAGCTAATCTCTTATTAGCATCCATAATATTTTTTGCTACTTCCACATCAGCTACCTGGTGCATAATTTCACCTCAATTAATTTAAGCGTCATCTGGCTTTTCTATGACAATATTTTTAACAACAATGTCCTTGCCGTTTAAGGTTTCTACGCTTAAGCTGTCACATTCAGGACATTTTACAAGCGGAGCATAATGATCACTGTCATCAAGTATGGCTTCACCATGGAATTTGCAATCATTACATTCAATTTCTGCGGGAATTTCCTCAAAGACTATCTTTGCATCTTCCATTATTGTATTCTCAATCAGAACACCTAAAATAAACTCCAACTGTTCAGGATTGATCATTGCTAATCTTCCAACTTCAACGGTGACTTCATTAACTTCAGTTGCATTATTTGCCTCGGCAGTTTCAAGAACTGCATTGATAATGCCCTGAGCCATTGATAATTCGTGCATTTTAATACTCCTCTACAAACATTAATATTTTAAGTTTAGTTTTGTTTACATATAAAACTATTTAATATGGCAACATTATTTAAGTAATACTTAAACTGTTGAGTCAAACAACATTTATATATTTAATACCTATAAAAATATTACCCAAAGGAGATAGTATTATGACTTACAAATCAAAATTCGGCTTTGGATGCATGAGGCTTCCGTTAACCGATGAAAAGGACCCCACATCAATTGACCAGGAACTGTTCAATCAGATGGTTGACATCTATATGGAAAAGGGATTCAACTACTTCGATACATCCTATGCCTATCACAATGGCACAAGCGAGATAGCCATTAGAAAAGCTGTGGTTGACAGATATCCTCGAGAATCCTACCAGATTTGCGACAAAATGCCAACATGGGCATTGACTGATGAGAAAGACAATGAAAAATTTGTAAATGAAATGCTTGAAAGGTTGAACATAGATTATTTCGACGTGTTTTTCATACACAACATCAATACGCCATGGTTCAAACTGGCCGAAACACACAATGCATTTGAATATATCAAAAAGATGAAGGAAAACGGAACTGCCAAAAAAATCGGTTTCAGCTTCCATGACCATGCAAGCCTGCTTGAAGAGGTTCTGGACAAATATGGAGACATGCTGGATGTCGTCCAATTGGAGCTGAATTATCTTGATTGGGAAGACCCTGCCATTGAAGCTCACAAATGCTATGACCTATGCGTTGAACATGGGCTTGACGTTTATGTAATGGAACCGTTGAAAGGCGGAGTCATCGTAAACCCGAATGATGAAATCAGAAAGGATTTCAAGGAGTTCAATCCCGACAAGTCAATAGCCAGCTTTGCAATAAGATTCTGCGCTTCACTTGAACATGTTAAAATGGTATTGAGCGGCATGAGCAAAATGGATGATCTGCTTGACAATTGCGATACCTACGAGAACTTCAAACCTCTGACAAGTGAAGAAAACGAATTTTTAGAAAAAATGGCAGACAAGCTCAATTCAAGCGTTGCTGTGCCATGCAGCGAATGCGGATATTGCGTTGATGCCTGTCCTGAAATGATTCCGATTCCTGAATACTTCAACTTATATAACCTCAGCAAAAACCGTCCGGAGTCAAATATCTACAGGCTGTATTTCGATAAGTTGGCTGACGAAAAGGTCTCAGCAGAGGACTGCACATTTTGCGGAACCTGTCTTGACTACTGTACCCAACACATTGACATTCCTGAAGAGCTTGAAAAAGCATGTGAACATTTCGAGCAAGGATTTACACCTTATGCAGGCTCTCCTTAGGCCACCCTCATCTTCAATTCACGAACCATTTCACCATTCTTATTTATTTTTGAAGCCCTCTTATAATACTCAATGGCTTTTGGAAACATTCCTGATTGATAATAAATAAGTCCCATCAGTGCAAGGGCTTCCGAGTGTTTATCATCAAAATCAAGGAGCTTTTCCAATATTTCAGATGATGTTGCAAGGTCCCCCTGCTCATACAAATCATAGGCTTCCTCATATAATGTGTCAATATCATCCAGGGAGCTTAATTCGACCTCCTGCTTTTGAGGCTTGCTTGTAAGCAATACCTCAAGCTCGTTGGCCATCAGATTTGACCTGTCACAGGACAATGCCTTTCTGGTAAAAAGCAATGCGATATCCTTTTGGTCCTGTTCATATAATATCTGAGCCATAAGTGCAAGCGCCCTTGAGTGTTTCTTGTCATTGGCCAGGATACTGTTCAAGACATCCTTTGATGAGGAATAATCCCCTTTTTCATACAATTCATAAGCCTCATCAAACTCATCCGGAATTACCTCGTTTTCAATGATTATCTCGCCTTCCACTTCCTCATCATCCTTTGATATCAGTTTGGACATGTATTCCAGGATATACTTTGTTGCGTTTTTGTGCAGTGGCTTGTTATCGTTTCCGCATTTAGGGGAATATATGCAGGCAGGACATCCGCTTTGGCATTGGCAATTATTCAATAAGTCAATAGTTGAATTCAAAAGCTCAACAAAGACCTCAACAGCCTTTTCACAGATTCCTATTCCTCCTTCATAACCGTCATAGATAAATATTGTTGCCTCTTGAGTATCCTCGTGGTAATTGGTGGACAAGCCTCCAATGTCGAACCTGTCGCACATGGTATGCAGTGGAAAGAGTCCGATCAATGCGTGTTCAGCCCCGTGAAGGCCTCCAGCAAACACTTCCTCCTCATTTGGAAACATGTCTTCTAGAGTGTCCTTTACCTGTTTTGGTATTGTAAACCATAATCCCTTGGTATTGAATTTCAAAGGTGGCAATTCAAGAGGATAGGTTCCTATTGCCTTTGAAAACTGCATCTTTTTATATTTGAAGTAATCTTCGCTTACAGTCAGCTCACCGAAATGTATGGTCAGCCTGCCGTATTTGGTTTTTGACAATTTCTTTTTGATACTGATTTCTGTCTGGTTTAAAACCATTGTATGATAATCGACGGCTTCCTTTGAAACGTTGACAAAACCGTTTTTCAGGTTAACGCTATTTACAACATAGGTATCTCCCTTGTTAATTAGGATGGCGCCTTCATGGGCTTCGCGATAAACCTGTGAACGTTCCATGGTTTCAAGCAATGCTCCATTGTTCATTACCTTGAACTCTTCAGAGGAAATCTGGTCAAGGGAATGGTCCATTGCGGGATGGTCATCATATGGATATATGAAATCACCCTTATGGTTTTCATGCAAATCCTTCCTTAAGACCAGCTCGTCTATCACGTCCTGTGAAATGTCGAAGTATTTTTCCGCCTCTCCCCTTTGAAGAGGAAGTTCCTTGGCTGCGCATAAAAGGTGGGCTTCCTGAAGAATCGGATTAGTCAAATCGATAATGGCGTTTTCATGAGGCTTGTCGAAAAAGAACTTCGGATTGTTCATGAAATACTGGTCAAGCTGGTTTTCAAAGGCAATCAATAATGCAAGAGATTTCTGATTGCTTCTTCCAGCCCTTCCGGCCTGCTGCCATGTGGAAATCATGGTGCCGGGATATCCTGAAATGATGACCGCATCAAGGGACCCTATATTTATTCCCAGTTCAAGTGCATTGGTACATGTCACACCCAAGTATTTTCCGCTTTTGAGGCCCTCTTCAATCTCACGCCTTTCAGCCGCCTGATATCCTGCACGGTAAGCCGCAATCCTATGGGCCAGCTGTCCTTTAATCTGGGTCATGTCCTTTTTGGCCCACATTGCAATCAGTTCGGTGGTTTTTCTTGAAACGGTGAAACATAATGTCTGGATGTTTTTAAGCATCATGTACATGAATATGTTTTCCGTTTCCATATGCACCGAAGGGGCATTTTGAGTGTTGACCTTTTTTCTCATATAATTCTTGAACGGGTTGTATAAGATGAAATCCTTTTCGCCGCTCGGGGAGGAGTCATTGTCGACAAGAACAAACTCTTCGCCTGTAAGTCTGTTTGCCAGCTCCAGAGGGTTTGCAAGGGTTGCCGAAGATAAAATAAATTGAGGATATGAACCGTAAAAATTGGCTATCCTCTTCAGTCTTTTAATCAGAAATGCCACATTGGAACCGAATACGCCCTTATAGTAATGTGATTCGTCAATGACTATGTATCTCAGGTTTTTATAGAATCTTGACCACTGGTGATGCCATGACAATATCAGATGCAGCTGATACGGATTGGTCAAAACGATTCTTGATTTTTCACGAATCCCCCTTTTGTCATCCCTTGGAGTGTCCCCGTCATAGGTTCTTGGGCGGATTTTAATGTCCAGTTCATTTTCAAGGCCCTCGAGAACATGCAGCTGGTCGTTGGAAAGTGCCTTTGCAGGATAAATATAAAGCGCAGTGGCATCGCTGTCCTCAATCATTGTCTCCATTATCGGCAGATTGAATGCCAATGTCTTGCCTGAAGCGGTAGGGGTTGTGATGATTACGTTTTCGCCATCCTTAATTGCTTCATATGTGTCTGCCTGGTGTTTGTATAGCTTTACCTGCTTTGATGAAAGATAATCAATAATCCTTTCATTTAAATTATCCACTTTTTTGAAACTTGCCTTTTTAGCAGGTATTGTCTCGATATGGGCAATATTTTCCCTGTATCTCACATCATTTTTAAACATATCAATATTTTCCACATCAGACATAATATCAGCCAAATTTCAGTTCCAATTACATTATTAAATTATATTTTTAATCATGGCAATATAAAAGATTAATCAGAGAGCATTTGAAAAGTAATATTTTGACTTTAAAAGATTTAAGAAATAATTCGAAAATTAAGATAATATTCTAAAAGAATAAGTTAGGAACCGATGGTCCTAACCTATGCATATTATGGAAGATACTTACTCCCATGATTTAACATATGTCTTCAACATAAATAAATGTTTTTTTTTGAAAAATCAATCTGAGCCGATTAGTTTGCAAATGCTCTCTCAATTACTTTATAAATGATAACAGTGCATAAATTAAATTATATTAAGATGAGGGAAAAAAATGATTTCAAATGAAGAATTTGAAGAAATTGTAGTTAATGTTCTTGAAAGGGACATCTCTTCAAACGAAGACCAGAAAAATGCAATCTTCTCTCAACCAAACCAATCACTGTTCTTAGTTGCAGGCCCCGGAAGCGGCAAAACCACCGTAATGGTGCTGAAAATACTGAAATTCATTTTTGTCGATGACATCAATCCAAATGAAATATTGGCAACAACATTCACCAAAAAGGCCGCTGAAGAATTATATTCAAGGATTTTGGGATGGGGAGATGAAATCAAAAACCATATCATTGACGGATCGGATGATTTTGAAATCTTTGAAAAGATAGCCAGAATTGATTTCAATCAGATTCAGGTCGGCACAACCGACAAGCTGGCCGAAGAGATCATGAGGCAGCACAAGGAACCCGGTACAAACCATCCAATCATAATTGAAAACTTCGTTTCAAACTCAGCTATGATAAAGATACTCAGCGAAAATGAAAGATACAAGGACGAGAACTTAAAAGAATGCCTCAAAAGACTGACCGGCAAGGAAAAACTGGATGAACCGTCAAAGATGAGCGGAATACTGCTTGAAATCAAGGACAGGATTTTCCATGACCAGATCGATATGGACAGATTATACGAGGAATATGAAAACGACAGGGGCATGACCCTAATCCTCGACTGCATACAGGAGTATGAAAACATACTGATTAGAAGAAACACCATGGACTTCGCAATGCTTGAATCCAGATTCCTGAAATTGCTTAAGGAAAACAGGCTTGACATGTTTCTCGATACCATCAGAATCGTTTTGGTGGATGAATACCAGGACACAAACCTGATTCAGGAAGACATCTACTTCACCATTGCCCAATCAGCATTGAAGAATAACGGAAACATTACCGTTGTAGGCGATGATGACCAGTCCCTTTACAGGTTCAGAGGAGCGACAGTGGATCTGTTCACCAACTACAAGCAAAGGGTCAGGGACAAACTGGGCATTGACGTTTTGGAAATTAATCTGAAAACAAACTACCGCTCAACGGAAAACATCATCAATCACTGCAACCAGTTTGTTGAAATAGATGACGAATACCAGATGGCAAGGGTTAAGAACAAGCCAAAAATCATAGCTCCCGATTTTGACAAGGACCGGATGCCTGTTCTTGGAATGTTTAGAAACAATGTTGAAATGCTTTCAAAGTCACTGTCCAACCTTATTGCAAAACTGATCAACGAAGGCGAAGTCAGGCCAAAAGTCCTGAAGGTGCTTGATGAGGAATATTTCAAGCAGGTCGATGGCGATATAGATATTGCAAGATTGCAGCAGCTCAATGCCGAGCGGGAAAGGGAAGGAAAACATATTGAAAGACTGACCCTTAAATTGGACAGCGAGTCAGGTTCAGCGTCCGACATTGCAATACTGTCCTATTCCCCAAAGGAAAAGCAATTCGGCAACAATTCATTATTGTATTATCTTAGAAGAAATCTCAAAAAGCAAAGAAAACCGATTGAAGTGTTCAATCCAAGGGGAATCGAGCTTCAAAAGGTCGAAATTGTTGAGATATTCTGCGGACTGATACTTGAGTGCATAGACCCTGAAGGCAAAATCCAGCTGAGCGACAAGACCATCCCGAATCTGGCGAAAGTTACAATGACTAGATGGAGAGTGAGGGCAAGGGAATATGTCAAACTTAATCCCGAACCGCATGAGCCTATAAATCTAAGCCAGTTTGTATTATACTGGCAGAATAGGGTGCCTAGAGGAACAAAATACTGGCCCAAAAAGGCCAGCCTGATGGAACTTGCATATAAGCTCATCACATGGATTGAAGAGCTGCAGGAGGATGCCGAAGGAATAGTTTACCTGGAAGCGATTACCAAATCAATTACACAAACTGGATTTTTCAGCAAGTATTACTCACACATATCATTTGCAAACAGGCAGGCCGAGAAGGAATCCATTCTTGAAGCCATATGGAACATATTTATACCTCTTGCAACCGGAGGAATACAGATTGACGAGTCCCTTCTTGAAACCCTTCCAGACGACAGAGTGAACATATTATCGATTCATCAGTCAAAGGGACTGGAATTTCCGCTGGTCATTGTGGATGTTGGCTCCAAATTCAGGGACAACAACATAAAAACACAGAAATTGAGATTTCCAAAAAAGCCGCCTAAAAACATTACAATCGAGGACAGCATAAGGCAGTTCAGTGAACTTGGAGAGTCCGAAAGAAGCGAAAAGGACAGGTCATTCGATGACTTGACCCGCCTTTATTTCGTTGCATTTTCAAGGGCGGAAAGCGTTCTGCTGCTGGTTGGGCTAAACTCCGCAATCGAAGGATATCCTCATAAAAAGAAGCACTTCAACATTCCAAATGTTGCACTCGGATGGAGCAGAGATGAAAAATATATTGGATTTAATGAGATTTACCTGATATAGGAGATAAAAAATGAAATTACCGTCAAGATCAAAGTCATACATGATTCCGGAATACAGCCTAACCGGAGATTTGCTGTCATTTTTAACATGCAATCTGCAATACAGATACCAGAACAAGGGAACCCTCCCACCTTCAAAACCGGTTCAGAGATGGTTTGGAGAGTTCATTCATGGAGTGATGGAAGAGGCATATCTTCAATGGGATTCCGACAAGAAGCAATTTCCGTGGAACTGGAAAAATGACATCCGCCCGATAGAAGACATGATTGACATAAGGCTTCAAGTGGACGGGCTTTATCCTTATGATGAAGACCTGTTTTACAGTCTGTTAAACAGCGAACTAAGATTTGAGGATTTAAACGAGCATGACCATAAAAAACTGGCCAGTGCAAGGGCTGAAAGGGCCATTAATGTTTGGGGACCTCATCTCTTTCCCCTGATTGATTCCACTGAACTTCTGATAAAGGGCATCAGGAACATGCCGAATTATGACGAAAAGATTAGCCGATCAAATTATTATGGAATCAATGGTGTTGTGGATGTATTGAGCTCCATGAAAATCAACAGGAACATCAGTCAAAGCAATCTGGACAACTACAACAATAAAATCATTGAATTTCTTAAAAAAGACCCTGAATTTCGCCAAAAGATTTCCCATTCAGAAAGCGACGAATACGAAATCATAATCGACTACAAGGGAATGAAAAGGCCTCCCGAAAAGAGCGACAACAAATTCAACAACCCCTGGGAAAATCATAAGCAGCAAATCCTGACATATTCCTGGCTTAGAAGCCAGCAGGAAGATGCAAAACCGATTTTTGCGGGAATAATCTTCTATTTAAATGAGCTTGTCCCATCTAAGGAGGACCTTGTTTTGATTCAGGACGAAATCGCACATGACCTGACAGACAATGCAATAGACTATGCCAAATTCGCAGATGATGTTGATTTGATTATGAACTGGACGGAAGACGACAAGGCGCCAAATCTAAGCGATGAGTTCAAGATTGCAAGGTCAATACGCATAATCAATATTAACAATGAAGAGATTGAGGATTCACTTAATAAATTTGACAATGTTGTTTTTAAAATTGAAAGCTCTCTAATTAAAGAAATAAAAGGTTGCAAGATTCAGGAAGCATGGAAAGCTGATTCTGATGAGAGAACATGCAATGCATGTGATTTTAGAACATTCTGTAAAAATAACAGTGTTAAAACAAAAGATATTAAAATTCCATGAACTAATAATTAATTAAGGTGATTGTATGACTGATAATTTAGAGATAAACAAAAAATATTGCGAAGCTATTGAAAGCAAAATCAAGCTTGATGCAAAACCTGTTGCAATGAAACTGATTAAAACAGAAGATGACCTTCCTGAAGGCATTGATTTAATCGATGAAAAAATCAGACATTGCGAAATGGTAAGAAAAGCATCCCTCGGAAAGAAATTCTACTCAACTATCGACCAACAAATGTGTTTAGGCGGAGCAGGAGCAATTGGGCTTAGGGACATGCCTGAAAAATTGGCAAACGGTGAAAAATACTTTTCATTAGGCAGATTCCAGGATTTGGAAACCGCCAAAAAATTAACCGGCAAACTTTCAATCATTAAAGACATCAGCTGGGGAATTATTTATTCACCTTTGGACGAAGCAGATTTCGAGGCTGATGTAATCCAAATCATAACCGAACCTGTAGGCGGAATGAAACTTGCACAAAGCATCGTCTATAAAACCGGTGAAAAGATTACACCATCATTTGCAGGTATCCAATCATTATGCGGAGACGCATTTTCAAATCCGTATCTTTCCGATGGAGTGAATTTCACATTAGGCTGTGACGGTTCCAGAAAAGCGGCAGACATTAAAGACAACGAGATGACCGTCGGAATCAGCAAGGCCAAAATAGAAGAAGTAATTTCAGGTCTTGATTCAATCTAGGAGTTTTAGATAATCATCATAATGATTGATATTTAACAACTCTTTTTCATTTTTTTCTTTTATTCCATAAAAGGCATACCCATCATCAAACATTTTTCTCAAAATGGGATTCAGGTTATCATCCTCATTTTTCAGATATCCCATAAGGTTTTCGCGCGGTGCCACAAAAGGCATTCCAAGGCCTTCGGCAGTATCAAGCCATCCTGTTTTTCTTCTGCGCAAAATGGATATTGTCCTGTATGGATTATGTGATGTCTGGCTTATCTTTATCATTTTTTCAAATGTTTCAGGCAGAACTGTCGGCTGGTCTGCCGTAATGCATAACGCAAAATCGGAAGTGATGTTTGACAAACCATTATACAATGATGTTGACAAACCTACATCAACGGGATTATTTTCAATGAATTTCACATCATCTTTATAATTCTCAAAAATAGCTTGCTTTATTTCACTAGCATAATGACCAACTACCACAATACATTCATCTATATTTAATGAAAGTGCATTGTCAATTGTGGTCTCTATGACAGTCTTATCATTGAAAGGTAAAATAAGCTTGTTTGTTAATTCGATGCCACGGGAAATCTGATCATTTCTCATTCTGGAATTCTTTCCGGCAGCAGTAATTATTGTAGAAACAGACATAAAAAAGAAAATTGAAGACATGTTCATTTAGGAACATATCTTTCGATTTGGGCATAAATGTTCATTCCGGTACCTTCACCTTCAGTCCACATTTTGATTTTGACAGGATAGGTATGATTATTGTATACGGTAATGTCCTGTGCAGGATTATATCCGAACAATACTGCATCCTCATCCCAGCACATACCGACTGGAAGGTCAAATCCTTCAGAAGTAACTGCTGCCCTTAAAGCTCTTGCAGATGGGCATACACCGTGTGCTGCACTTCCACCAGGAGCCTTAGCATCACTGGCAGATTCGAAGTACACATAATCCTTACCACTTGAAGAGGATTGAGGCGGAATGACGGTACCATTCCATGCATCCACAAACTGTCTTGCATTTATTTCCCTGACAGAATCACCATATTCAGGGTGAGAACCTAACTCAGTACCGTAAGCTTCCCCATCTTGTGCAGTATAATTACCTGAATATAATAAGATTGGTGAACCTGTTGGATATTCAGAAGCATAATCCACCATTTCCTGACCGAATATTTTAGGCACATCACTTGAACTGATATTGTTTCTTCCGTCTGAAAAGCCAACCATTCCTTTTTCTAAAGTGAATATGGAACCATCTTGAGCATCATAATTATACCAATCTACAATTGTGGAAGCATTATAATAGTCATTTTTATATTCTAAATTCTTAATATCTGCCGCAGGAACAGATTTTACTTTTTTACCATCCTCATAAACGTCAACACCGGATGAAGTTTTCTTCAACCATTTGTATGGTGCACTATAAGCCCACACATAATTATCCGGTGATTTTACAACTAACTTGTCCCCAGCAAAAGTTAAAAACCCCGGACCATCAACATCAACAACTTTACCATAGGAATCTATACCTCCCCCTGCAACAGTGCTGAAATCAAACGGAACAACACCTGTCGATAAGGCCAATACAATTCCCTTCAAATCAAACGCCTGAAGCTGATGGGATAAAAATGCAAAATTACTGACTAAAGGAACATCAACCGGATTGGTAGTACCAGTAATTGATTGATTTTCAAACATTGATTGGCCGATTGGAAGACTATAATCCTTAACTATGGAATCTGCAGTATAATTAGCACTAGCAGAACCAAAAAATGCAAGTACTGCACATAAGGCAATTAGTGCTACAAATATTGCAATAGAAATTTTTCTCCAACCATTACTCATATAATACACCTAAAATAATAATACATATATAATTATACACTATCTATTATAAAAAGGTTATTACACGAGTTATAATTTTTCTGAAATTTGTTTAATCCTATCTTGAATTTCAATAATTACATCTTGACCGTTGCCGCCTATAAGAATCGCCTCTTCATGAGAATACTCGGCAACCAATTCTATTATCTGGTCAAGCGTATTTACAGTTATAATATTGCCCATATAACCCAGAGAATTGAGCCTGTAAATTGCGATGTCCAATGTATCATCCAATCCAGGAAACAGTACAATGACTTCAGGATTATATTTTACTGCAACGTCCAGTATATCCAATCTGTGGGTTTCATTATGTCTAGGGGTGCCAATGAATAGCGCATAAAAGTTTTTTTCGCCTAAAACTGAAGCCAGCGCATCGGAATTATCAGTTTTTCCCACATAAACATCGGCATCATTGATTTTATAGACATCCAATCTGCCTTCAACAGCCTTGAAATCGGCAAGTGTTGTTTTGATAACATCCTTTGGAACCTTGAGCTCACGGCAAATTGCGGTTGCAAGGCCTGCATTCAGCAAATTGAATTTACCTACCAGCTGCAGTTCATCCTGATATGCAAAATAAGGAATTGCTGTTTTGGCGGCTCCCTTAAAGTCTGCCTTGAAATCCTGATCGAATGCAATGAAAATTGTCTTGTCTGAAAAAAACCTGACTAGGGAATTCTTATAGTTGGCAATGGTTTTGTGAACGTCCATATGGTCATTGCCTATATTGGTCAATCCGACCATATCAAAGTCAAAGCAATAATTGGCAAAATCAAGTGTCATGTCACATACTTCAACAAGCAGAATGTCATAATCCCCCTCCTGAGCCTCAAGGATCAAATCATAATAGCCTGAAAAGCCTCCTCCACCGTTTCCGCCAACCAATATTTTCTTGCCGGCATCTTCCAAAATGTTTTTCAGCATGTGCACAGTAGTGGTCTTTCCGTTGGTTCCGGTTATTCCAATTGTGAAGATATCCCTGTGTTTTGTGATTACATCGCTTAAAAGCTCTCCGTCTTCAAGCAGCCTTTCGGCAAATGCTCCTCCAAACATGCTGGGACTGATGGCTATTGCATCACAATTTTCAATTGCATAGGAATTGGTAAATCCCAAATCAACTGTGATGTTATCCCCTACAATTGAAACGGTCTCCTTATCCTCAATCATATTCATTGACAACATCGGCAAATCCAAACCGGACAAATCAACATCAATATTCAAATCAGTGGCATAAACTTCCCAACCATGTTTTAAAAGGGAGTTCACAGCCTTTTTTCCTTCCACACCTAATCCAATTACTGCCGCTTTCATATAAAATAATTCCTTTACTGTTCTAATATAATCTTAAATTTTAGAATTAATAAATATTTTTATAATATATGAAAATAAAAATTAAAGCAAGGTGATTGACATGTTTGAAGATGAACGTGATGAGAAAATTTACAATCTAATTATCACTAACGGTTTTGACAAAAACAATGAATACGGCCAATTTACAGAAAAGCTATACTCAAAAGTTGATTTCAGATGGAAGGAATCAATATCAGGTTCATATGCTACAGCCGGCGAAAACTTTTACAATAAGGTAGACAGAATCATCATGTTGGCAGGCCTCTACAATGACAATAAGGAAGTGTTCCACGATTTGTTGGATGCAAGCGAAAAATATGACATTCCAATCGTTCTTGTAAGACCATACGGGCTGGAAGAAGTTCCAGAAATATTGGAAGAGCGTGCCGCAACCATTGTAGGCTGGAATGCAAACTGCATTCTGGACTCAATTAAAGACGCTCCGCAAACTATGTAAAAAAAAAGTAAAAGGTAATAATGCGACTACATTATTACTTTTGAAATACCATTCTCTTTTTCGACTTTTATCAGATTTTCAGCAGCATTTTCAAGCTGGGCTTCGTGAGTTACTATAATCATTTGAGGAAGTGAAGACATCTCCTTTAACAGATTGATCAGTTCGTGCTTTCTTGAAGCGTCCAAATGAATTGTAGGCTCATCCAATAAAATGGTGTCCAATTCACCATTGGCCATTGCCTGAGTAATACCCAATCTCAATGCAAGTGCAATGGCAATCTTTTCACCACCGCTGACCATGCTCATTGATGATTCCCCTTCAGGACCATAAACGGTCACTTCATAATCATCATCAATTGTCAAATCAGAGTAGTTGAAATTGAACTCCTTGAAGTATTCCTTGGTGTGTTTCTGTATGGCCGGACGTGAGATATTTCTTAAATCCTTTTGAATACCTCCACGGCTGTACAGCTCACGGATATGCTTAAGGATGCCTATATACTCATCTATGTTATCATATTCCTGTCTGAACTGGGATGCCATCTTAATCTTGTCAGTCAAATCCTGAAGACTTACAATTGATTCCTTTGCCCTTCCTTTAATCTCGAAAAGCTCTTCATTGAAAGTGTTTTTTCTTCTTTCATAGCGTTCAAAATTATAGAGGATTTGTTCGTATTTTTCCTCATCGTATAGTGATGCATTGATTTTGTTTTCAATGATGTCCTTTTGATTGATTGAAACACCGATATCCTCTTTAATGGAATCCAATCGAGTCATGAATGAATTTTTATTTTGAACAAAACCTTTCAATTGGTTGAATTCTTCATTTTTCTTCTTTAAATCCTCAATACGACTTTTAAGTTCATTAGGACCCATGTCCCCACTTAAATGAGGGTCCTGATTTATGGCCAATTTAATGTTGGTGACATGATTGTCAATTTCATTTTGAACCTGCTTCAACTTGTATTGGATTTCAGTTTCACTGCCTAAAACTTCCAGGGCTCCCTTGGATTGAATGTAGGAATCATGATCCTCTTTGAATGATTCACGTTCTTCCTTTTTAGTGGCAATGAGCAGAATGAGCTCGCCGAGCTTATTGCTAATGTACTCCTTACCTTCCAAGTCCTCATCCATCTTGTTCAATCTGATAAGTTCATTTTGAAGATGCTCAAATTTCTGCCTGTACTCAATGATGCTTTTGGACAATTCCGTGAGTTTTTGAAGCTTCTCTTCAAAACTGTTCTTGTTCTTGTTCAACAGACGAACAGCCTCTTCATTTTGGGCAATAAGTTTTTTGTTTTCATTAATCTCATCAGTGTAATGCTTTGTCAATTCGGTTTTCTTATAGGAACTGATATCTGACTGGCAAACAGGACATTTGTTGTCGATTCCTTCCAGATCATCCAAAGGTTTCTGGCATGCCTTGATATTCTGATTGTATACAACGATATCCTCATTTTTTGCGATGATTTCCTTGCCCAATTCATCAATTTTTTCGGAAGTCTCATTGATGAAATCATTAGTGGAACTTTCAAGATGGTTAAAATCATCTATCTTGGCCAATATATCCTGGTCCAATCCATAATCATCCAGATTATCCTTTGATTTTGAGAAGAACTTGTCGATGTCATTCCTTTCATCCTCTATGCTTTTCAACAATTCCTTCTTATCCTTTTCAAGCTTGGCCATTGTAGCCAATTCCTTTTCAAGGTTATTCTTTTGGTCAGACAACCTGTTTATTTCCACATCGGATGAAAGATAATTATTATATCCTTCTTTTTTGGTGGAAACGATTTCCTTTTGCTCGGCAATTGAATCCAATTTATCTTCAATTTCGTTCTCGTCCTCTTTCAGTTTTTGAATGCTTGTAACCGATTTTTCAAAGTCAAGATAAACATCAAGTTTGGAAACGAATTTTTCCAATCTGTCGATTTCCTCTTCAGCTTCACGGATTTTATCCAATTCCTCTTGAACAACACGCTTTTCATCTTCCAATTTGGCGAATGTTTTTTCTTCAATTTCCAAATTGTTTATTTGTGTTTCGTAGATTTCCTTTTCACGCTCCATATTACGTTTGCTTTCAGAAATATCTTTGAGCAATCCATCGACTTCATCAATCTGCTCTTCGAGTTCATGGCCCCTATCCTTAAGGCTTTCCAGTTCATCCTTTTTCTTGTTATAATTTTCCATCAGCTCTTCGGAATTATAGAGCTTACCTTTAAGCTCGGCAAGTTGAGATTCATAATCGGTTATGAAAGGCAATAAATTCTTCCATGCCTTTTCCAAAGAGTTTATTCCCAGCAATTTTCCAATCAGCTGTTTTTTCTCAGCAGGAGTCTTGTCAACCAATTCTGCAATTTCCCCCTGCCTGATATAGATTGCATTGAGGAAGAGGTCTGAATCGATATCCAGGATTTGGCGAATTTCACTGGCAACTTCCTTATCTCCGGTACAGACATGCACATATCCCCCTTCTGAGGAGGTCCTTTTGAACAGGGATGATTTCAAGGAGGATTTTTTCTCGCGAACAATCTTGTAATCCCTGTTATTGGAAGTGAATTCCAGTTCTATGGACATGGAATTTGCATTGTTTCTAACCAGATCATCAATCTTTTTGGCTGTGTGCTGTTTGAATAGGGCGAAGCTTATCGCTTCAAGGATTGTTGATTTTCCCGCACCGTTTTCACCTACAATTACGCTAATTCCCTTATCAAAAGTAATTACGGTATGCTCGTGTGATTTGAAATTGTTTAATTTTAATCTTGTGAAAATCATTCTTCAACCTCCTTTCCAAATGTTACCTGCACATCATCTTTTTTCCTTGGAGGTCTTTCGATTTGCAGCTCTTCAGTCCTGAATTCGGAATCTTCAACTTCATTGGCATAATGGTCATCGAAGTACTGATTGATCAGCTCCTGTGACTCATCTAGCTTTTCCTTTGAAAGCAGGTGATACAAATCGACGGCAAGGGTTGTGACCTCGCTGTTGCCATATCCTTCAAGCTGACTTTCCAGAAGCTGTTCCGGACCCAATCTTTTGGATTCCACTTCAATAAGCTCAATCTCCTCACCGGCCATTACAAAGGTAGGCCTTATCATCAAAGCCAAATCCCCCAGCTCCTCTTTTATGATTTCATATACTCTGCTGGTATCAGATTCAACATCCCTGATGGTTATTTTTAATATCGGCTTTTTGTCAAATCCCTTGATGATTTCCTTGATGCTTGCAATGCCGCTTTCCAAATCGTTATATTCAATGGTTTTTTCGATGAATTCACGTGGAACATCGACAGTGACCCTCTTGACGACAGGCTTTGAACCGTCAAAATCAACCACAACAAAGCCCTTTCCGTTCTTCTTATAATCAGGCAATTCGGATGTCTTCCAGATTTCAGCAGAACCCGGATAAACAAGTCTTCCTTTACCGTAAGCATCATTGATATATTTGTGAATATGACCGAGGGCGTAATAATCGAAGTTATCAGGTATCTCGCCAATCTCCAATTCATAATTGATGCTGAAATATTTGTCGATTCCCTGGTGAAGAACCAGAATTGACTTTTCATGATTGCCTGCCTTTTTGGACAAATCGGCCAGCTTGCTCTTCAGAGCCTTTCCGTGTGATGCCGGATAGTAAGGAAGGCCAGCTATAAATATGTCTCCGTGCATATAGGTGGGATTGATAGTGCTTATGACCTTAAGTCCCATCTTCTTAAAAATAACATGTGGAGGTATGGAGCCTTTTCTCATCACCACATCATGGTTTCCTGCTATTGCATACATAGGAATTCCCGCACCTTTCAGCTTAAGTAAACCTTTTTGAAAGGTCAGAAGCGCCATAGGTGAAGGTCTTGCGGTTTCAAATAAGTCGCCACTATGTATTACAAAATCTACTTTTTCTTCAATTATTTTGTCAATAACCTTATCAAACACTTCATAAAAGTCCTTTTCCCGTTCAAACAATCCGTATTGACGGTAACCTAAATGAGTGTCTGCCAAATGTGCAAATTTCATTATATTACCTTCTTTTATTTTATGTATATAACCAATTTAAACACTATTTCAAGCATTTAATGTGTAATAGTATATTCTCAACTATTATTTAATAGTTTGCCAAGAGAGCATTTGAAAACTAATCAATATTGATATGAGAGTGTAAAAATCAATATTAAAATTTTAAAAAAAGTAAGAAAAGAATATGATTAGTAATCATACCCCATATCCATCAGCTCATCTTCCTGCCTTTCAATCTCTTCAGCTTCCTTTTTAAGAGAATCCTTAAAGAAAGACACGATATCCATGTCATCACCATGAGTTCTGCCCTGGAATTTGTCAATCTTAACGAGAGTAGGCACTTTAGACATCAAGCCCAATACGATGGCCTCCCCAACATTCAAGGATGGAAGCTGATTGATCAAGTCCTGTGAAAGGCTTTCGCTTGCTGACTGGACATGCCTCTGGTCTTCAGGCTCGACAAGCCTCAATATAATCATGTTGTTCATCTGTGAGAGGGCATCATGGTCAACCGTTTTCGGGGACTGGCTTACAAGACACAGGCCCAATCCGAACTTACGCCCTTCTCTTGCAACCCTTTGAATCCAGCGTTTGGAATCGCTGTCGCGCTTGTTTGGAGCCAGAATATGAGCCTCTTCAAGAATATAGAATACAGAGTTTTCAAGCAGCTCGTCCCTGTTTCCACTGTGGGCCGCCTTTTTGGAGCGGTTAAGTGAATTTCTCAGGATATGGCTTACAAGCACGCTTGCAACATATTCGTCAACCTGGGACAAATCAAGGACATTCACATGGGCCTTTTTGATGCTGGACAGTATGTTGCCAGTATACTGGTCGAACAGGTTTGAGTACTTGTCCATGGAATCGTCGATCTTGTTCATGACATCCACTATCCTTTTGTCTGATTCTTCATCGAGAGATTCATCTTCAAGAATATTGTACATCAGCTGCAGAAAGTTCTTTTCCTGGGTTGTTCCATCTTCAACCTGCTTTTTAGCCTCCCTGAATGCCTTTCTGAAATAGCGCTCCTGAAGATATGCGTTTGCCGGAATGTTTACGAGTTTTTTGATTTCAAGAAAAGACATGTAGGTAGGGTTGATTTTAGGCCTTATCACATTGACATTGCCGTTTGGAAATTCGGCTCCCTTATACTCGCCGTGCATGTCAAATACAAACACGGGCACGTTGTATGAGAGAAGCTGGTCTATCAGTACGGATACTGTGTTTGACTTTCCCGCTCCGGTCATAGCAAGAATCGCCATGTGCCTTGAGAGTATCGGGTTTGCATCGACATTGACCTCAACGTCATTCTGGTTGACCAGTGTTCCGAGCCTTATCGGATTTTTCACCTTGAATATTTCATTGAGCATGTCCGCATCTGCGAGATTGATTTCTGTTCCTGGAAGCACGGGTGTTCTTGGAATCCTCAAGTCGTCATTGACGTCTCCGAGGATTTTGACCTTGCCCCTGATGTAGTTGTCCTCAACACCAATCCTGGAGATTTTCTGGATTGCCTTGAAGTCGTTTATGTCCACATTCAGCGCATCGTTTCCCCTGACCAGATTTTCAACCATTCCCAATACCTTTTTTCCGTCATATTCAATTGTTACATATTGGCCAACCTGTGGCATTTCATTTGAGATGAATGTTACTTCGTTTAAATTAGTTTCTCCTACGCAGATTCCCACTACCATGACATCACTTCCCTGTTTGTTGTCTCGTAAATCTTAGCTATTTTCATCAATTCCTTCATGTTCCTGTCGGTTATCACCACGTCATTGTGGGCCTTGTTCAAAAGGTAAGGATAACCCTGGACAGACAATACGTTTATCTTTCTTATTATTTCAAAAACCTCTTCCTTTGTTGCCCTGTAAGGCAGTTCAACCTTCAATACATTCTTGTTGTCCTGCAGGCGAACATAAAATACCGTAAATGTCAGACTCTTGAAAAAGTCATTGAAATATGGAAATGCAGCATTATCGTGAACCTGCCTGTACTTTATGAATGTCATTCCCTGCTTTTTTGTGAACTTGTCAAGAAATGCAATGTCCGGAATGTTCCAATGAAAGAGGTCATTGTCCGATGAGGTCTTGGAGATTGAAATGATTCTTTTTCTGAACTGCAGAATCTCATATAAAAGAATGATCTTTTCAACTGACGCCAGATGAAGGTTTGTCTCATTGAGGATGTTTGTATCATCGCTTTTGGGCATCTCCATCAGCTTGAAGCCGTCCCGGATATCCGGAAACAGCAGTCCGTAATGCCTGACCTTAAGCCTTGAGCGAAACTCCTCCAATAATGAATCATCGAGGTTTTCCTTAAGCTTTGAAGGTAGTTTCGCCCCTCTTGGAAATGCATTCTGCAGGTCTCCGAGAATGGAGCCGTCAAACATGTAATAGTCAACGTCATAATCATTCAGAGTTCTCAGGGCACATTTAAGCTCATATATTGCCATGTAATTGCTTAAAAGCTCATCGAGAAATGAGACATGCGCAATGTCGAAAATGTCCGAATCGTCAATCTTTTTAATCTCGCCATCGTAAATTATGGACTCTGCTCCAACAGCACAGAAATTGGTGGTGAGGAATTTCTTCTTGTTGAAGCTTCCGTCTCCTGCTGCAATCGAAAAGTCGGCTTTGCTTTCACCGATTGTCCTGTCAAACCATTTATGTTCCAACTGGGATTCGATATCAGCTGTCGGTTCGATATCGATATGAAATCCTCTTTTGGCGATGGCCTTTTCATACAATGAATTCAACATAATATCACAAGTATTAATATAACCATTAAATTATTTAAATCAAATGAGAGAGCATTTGAAAACTAATCAAAGAAAAAAAAGTTTAATAAGAGCAGTGGAACTACTCTTTTGAAGCCTTCAGGATGGCTCCGGTAATTTCTTGAATTTTGGATTTGACATCGTCAACTTCTTCCACAACGGTTCCGGTAACGATGATGTCTCCGCCAGCCTTTGCTGCCATATATGCTGCCTTGCCGTCACGGATTCCTCCTCCGACAACCAGAATGTTTTTAGGAGCTGCCTTTTTTGAGTATGCAACCATTTCGGCAGGAACAGGTTCTTGTGCACCTGAGCCGGCTTCAAGATAGAAGAACTTGATGCCGAAAAGTTCTGCAGACATCGCATAGACTGCAGGTATTTTAGGCTTGTTTCTAGGAACCAGATTGGCGTCTCCAACCCATCCGACTGTTCCTCCAGGTGAAATCACCATGTAATGCATAGGCAATATTTCCATTCCTGAAGCCTTAACGGCAGGTGCGGCCAATGCCTGAGCGCCGTTAATCCAGTATGAGTTTCTTGAGTTTACAAAGCTCATGTAAAATATTGCATCGGCATAACTGCTCACACTGCTTGTGTTTCCAGGGAAAATGATAATTGGAACCGCAATGTTTTCTGACAGGATCTTACAGGTGTTGTCCACATCATCGCCGTTGACAGTGGAGCCTCCAATCATGATTCCATCACTGCCTCCCTCAATTGCCTGAGTGGCAATGTCCAAGGCCTCCTCCGGAGTCTGTTCGTCAGGATCGATTAAAGTAAAATGAAGTTTTCTTGTTTTCAGAATATCTCTAATATAATTTTCAACGTCTTTCATAAGAATACCTAAAAATAGTTTTGTATAAAATAATATTTAATGTTTTAGAAAAAAATAGTAAGAATTAAAGAGAATATGTTTATCCTCTTTGTTCTTTTGCTTTGAATCTTAATCCTTTGTAACCGCATTTTCTACAGGTTGTAGCACCAGCAGGGTTACGAGCATTACATTTTAAGCAGATTTTAACATTGAACATTCTGTTTTCTGCTTCTTCAAATCTTGCCATTAATAACTCCTCCTTAATAATCGTGAAAATTGAATAAAACTAAATTGTTATGCTATACATAACTATTAATTAATTATTTTGATTTAATAGTATTTAAAGGTTTAGTAAAAATGAGTTAAAATAAGGAAAAAATGGATTTCTTAAAAATATTATTGCAAATTTAATCTGAAAAATAAAAAAAAATAGAGATTTAAAATAATTTAAATCTCCCATTATATTTTTAATTGAAATCAAAGCGACTGGAACTGCTTGCAGAACCACCTGCAATACTGTCTCCACCGCCACTTGAAGAACCACTAGAACTCCAATCGTAACCCCAATCACTATTTCATTCCATTATAATTTTATTGACATTGCACCAGTCTTTTTGGCGCTTTTCTTGATGGTCATGCTGGTTTTCTTGGAACCGCTATACTTGAAATCGGTCGGGATTATTTTAACCTTATGGGTACCTACACTCAACTGGTTAGTTGCATAACCTGCCATTCCCTTAAGTTTATTGAATGTTTTGGTTTTTAGGGTTACGGTTTTGTACTTTTTGCCAGTGTAGATCAGCAATTTGAGTTTTACCCCATTAACAAGCTTTTTGTTTTTCTTGTTCATAACCAGAATTGTAAGAAGCGCACCTTCCTTCATGGTGGTCTTTTTGGCAAATATCTTCAGCGGTGTCTGTTTGACCACTTTGATTGATGTTGAAACCGCCTTGAAATTATATGTGTCATTTGCCAGGCTTGTCACGACCTTATGATTACCCGCTTTCAGCGATTTGGTATTGTAGGTTGCAATGCCCTTGGCATTTGTCCATACTGAAACCTTCTTGAATTTTTTACCGGTGTAGATTTTTAAAAGAATCTTTGTCTTTGCAATAGGATTTTTCTTGGAATCCACCAATTTGATTTTCCATTTGGTGCTCTTTTTATAAGCGACTTTAGCTTTTAATGCCTTGATGACTGCTGTTGACTTTTCAACGACAGGAGCCGGAGTTGTGTTGGTTGAAGAATCATCTCCAGTTCCATTGGCTAAAACATCACTTGCACCTTCACTTAATTCTATATCTTCATTGGCATTTCCTTTGAGAGTGATATTTTCTGAGCTGTCGGAAGCGACCGCATCATCAGAAATCTCAGCCGCACTCACATGTGCGACTGCGCAGAATAATGCCAATAAGAATAGTATGGATAAAATTTTCTTATTCATATTAAAAACTCCGAATAATCTGTGTAATTGTAGTTATAAATTTCAAATTATTTAAAAGTTAATACAAAACAAAAACTTTCAAAAAGAAGTTTATACAAATTTCATGAAAAAATAAAAATGACGATTGAAAATCAGAAAAATTCATTCATTTGAATTGATGCCTTTCTCGGCTAAAAATTCATTTTGAACCCTGACGACCTCCGCACTGGTGTCGGCTTCACTGTATGCCTCAAGCAGGTCATGGTTAAGCTCAATGAATGTATGGCCCCACTTATATCCGTCCATCAAATCGATAGCTTCCTCCTTAAAGCGAGTGATGTATAGTGTGGCGCTGATTGCCTCAACCGTGGATAGGATACATGCCTTTCCATAGTTTACGGGGTTTGTTGCAATCAAAAAAGGCAATGATCGGTGGTATTTTGAAAGTGAAAAGAATTTTTTAGAACTTGACACATCATTCCATGAGCAGTCAAGCCCTACAATTCCTCTCCTTTGAACATATCTGTAGTCTTCATAGGATACAGCCTTTTCAGCATATGGATTGAGTACGATTGCACCTGAGGGAATCTTGTTGATATTTTCAACTAGTCGGCATTTCCCCATTTTGGCCAGTTTTATTGCTGTGCACTTTTTCTTGTCGCACTCATTTGCATGAAAAACTGTAATCCTCATTCAGCTGCAGCCTCTTGCTGTTGTTGTAAGACAGAAGTGTTTCCCGCCTTATACTGCTTAACCAGATCCATTTGCTGATTAAACTGATCCTTTGTCAATCCGAATTCCTCATAGATTTTAGGAACGTTTTTGCTTTCCTTTAAGGTAATGCTTTTAAGCAGCGGTTCGACAAAGCCTGTGTAGGATTCACCATATGTATTGAGTGTTGCATTCACTTTGGATTTGGCGTCAATAATCATATAGATCAGATATCCCTGTTTTTCACCTTGTGATTGGCAGATGATAATGTTCATCGGCTTATCTGATGAATTTGAATCGTTTCCTTGAACTGCCTGAGTGAAGTAGATATTCCAGTCATTTCCATTGAAGCTGCGTTTTTCAGGGTTCATCACACCCTGGAGGTAATAGATGTCCATTAGGGCATCCGAATCGTCAACAGTGGATATGTTATATGTTATCTTGTTTTCCTTGTCCTCGTATGAATGCATGAATTTTTCACTATCGTTTTCTAAGCTAACATTTCCAGCAAAAGTACCTTCCATAAATTCTGTTTTGAATGGAGTGGTAACTCCGGCTGTCTTTTCGCCACCGTTCAATATTCCAGTGGCAAATATAACTCCCAAAATAGCAATTATTACAACTACTACTGCAATTATAATTATATTTTTATTTTCCATTGAAAATACTCCTATTATATCTTATGTTATTAATTTTGGTGAAAAGTCTTTATATAAGTTTAGGCAGATATTTAAATAGGTTATATTTATGAACAAAAAATCTCAATATCAGATATTACTGATAATTTTAATAGTTATTGTGGTAATCAATCTATCTTTTATTATCGGTGAGGTAAATAATAACAATAACCCAAACAATATTTATAATGTTACTGAAGTTGGAGGCAATGTAAACGGTACTGTCTACAAGATAGAGGCCGGAAATCCTTCTTCCAATGAAACCGTCGGCATTATTCTGGGAGTTCACCCAAGAGAGCATGAAATTCACGAGGAGGTCAACAAGACCATCCACAACATAACTGCAGAAAACGGCGCCAATAATCTGACAAAACATTATGTCATTTACTATATCAAGACAATAGCGAACTTGACTTCCCATGACGAAACCCGTGCTGCCGGTGAGGAGCTTGCAAATAAATACATCGTTCCGAATATTGCAAAGGACAATCCGTTCATTGTAGTGGATGTCCACGAGATCAACCCTGAATACGAGTATTCAAACTTTGTATTTAGCCTGTCCAACAGAACCGACAAGATCAATTCTTATATTTCCAAGATAACAAATGACGTAAATCTTGTTGATTATAACTTTGATTTGGGAACAAGCCCTGAAAAGGTCACAAAGCCAATAGCTGACAAGGGAATTAACACTTTGCTTGTTGAAACATGCATTACAGATTCCCTATCTCAAAAACATAAGACCGCTGAGAACTTAATCAGAAGTTTAGACGGGCTGGCGCCTTAGGTGATAATATGCAGAAAGTTCGTGGAATTCTAATTGGCCGCATGCAACCTGTTCATAACGGCCATATGGAGGTAATCAAACAGATTCTCAATGAAGTTGATGAGATAATCATAGGTATCGGCAGCGCTCAGGCAAGCCATGAGCTGAAAGACCCCTTCACGGCAGGAGAGCGTGTAGTCATGATGAGCCAGGCTCTGGCCGAAAAGGACATTGACCCGTCAAGATACTACATCATTCCAATGCAGGACATCAATTTCAATGCAATCTGGGTATCCCATGTCAAAATGCTGACACCTCCGTTCAATATCGTCTATTCAGGAAACCCCCTGGTCAAGCAGCTGTTCAGTGAGGAAGGCTATGAAGTCAGACAGCCCCCTCTATATGACCGTCTGCACCTATCAGGCAGCGAAGTCAGAAGACGCATTTTGAATGATGAAAACTGGCAGGAACTGGTTCCGAAGGCCAGCGTTGATTTGATTAGGGAAATCAACGGTGTTGACAGATTGAAAAATTTGTCAGTCAAGGAAATAAGTGATTTATAACAATAGTTATATAATAGTTTTGATATAATATATTACTTGGAGATGAAACAATGGTTGTAAGAGTAATAGAAGCAAAAGAAGACAAAGTTACAATGGCAGACCTAATTGCCGGATTAAAAAAAGACAAAAAGATTGATTATTCAGGTGCAATCTTCACATTTGAAGGAATTGTACGCGGAAAAGAAGAAAACATGAACCTGGAAAAGTTAATCTTGACAACCCCCGACAAGGAAAAGACAAAAAGCGAAATTGAAAAGATTGTGGAAAACGCTAAAATCAAATATAATGTTCACGAAATATCCGTAGTTCACTACATCGGTGAGTTTTACACCGGAGACATGCTGTTTTTAGTTGCAGTGCTTGGTGCCCACCGTGGAGAAACCCTCGATGCACTGAAAGAAGTTATTGAAACCGTCAAATATGATGTTGAATTCAAAAAAGAGGAAATTTCAAAAGAAGGTACCAAAACCATATTAGCAGGCGGATAATCACATGTTGATGCACATCCTAAGGATAATCATTGTGTTCCTTATCATATATGCAATAGTTAAAAACCTTAAAACACTCCTAAAAGCAGGAATCGTCGTTCTTGTTATTTTAATATTATTAGGATTCCTTGGACATTAATCCTACAAAATTAGTATTGATCCATGACTGAAAAAGTCATGGCATTTTTAATTATTTTTTAAACCCCAGATGTAAAAATAATATTTTGAATCTATTTTCCGATGATTACTTCGGTAGATTTTATGATAGCGGTAACGTCATCGCCTTCAGCCAGACCTAATTTTTCAGCAGACTCTTTGGTAATGACTGCAGTAATGGTGTTAGGTTCTGTCACTTCAATTTTAATGTTAGCCATAACGGCACCTTTGTCAACACTGACAATTTTTCCTTCTAATTGATTTCTTGCACTAAGTTTCATATCAAACACCTCCAATCTATTTACCTATAATTACTTCAGTGGATTTGATGATAGCAGTAACATCATCGCCTTCGCTTAAATCTAAGTTTTCAGCTGATTCCTTAGTTATAACAGCGGTAATAGTATTAGGTTCTGAAATTTCGATTTTAATATTAGCCATAACGGCTCCAAGTTCTACATTTGTAATTTTACCTTCTAATTGATTTCTTGCACTAAGTTTCATTTTTTCATCTCAATGTGTTTTTACAGTTATAATGTTATACCGAATTGTATATAAATGTTTCGTTTTTTGGCAAATAAAGACTTTTTTAATCGATTACCTGAAATACTTCATATCGAAAAAGTAAGTTTTAATAAGGATAATGACGAATATGATAAATATGAATATTGAATTAGAATCAATTGGCACTATCCATACCCAATTCAAAGAAATTGAAGGAATGCCAATTCAGCCAACAGGCGCAAAAGGAATTAAAGGTACAATTGAAATCAAGGACAAATATGCTGATGGCCTGAAAGATTTGGGTGACTTTTCACACATCCATCTAATCTATCTGCTTCACAAGGTTGACGGATACATGCTTGAGGTAAAGCCGTTCATGGACAACGACACACACGGGGTGTTTGCAACAAGATCACCAAAAAGGCCAAACAGAATCGGAATGAGTGTCGTTAAAGTAAAAAAAGTTGAAGGAAACACCATCCACATAGAAAACGTTGACATATTGGACGGAACACCGCTTCTTGACATAAAGCCCTATGTGCCACAACTATACGAGGACACCATAGACGAGCTGAAAATAGGATGGTTTGAAACCAAACACCAAAAGGCAAAGTCACAAAAGTCAGATGATAGATTCAAATAATCTATCCTACTTAAATTTTTGAGGAAACTCAAGTTTCAATTCATTGACAAAATCCTCAATTATAATGTCTTTTAAGGGATTGCCTTCACTATTAAAATCATTAAAACATCCCTTTGAATTGAGAATAGGGAACTTATCATAATAATCCGGCAAATCTTCGATAGACATATCATTCATTTCAACATATTCTTCAATATATTTATCCAATACATCACTTAACGCCAAATTTTTATCCCATACACCATCATAACGTCTGATGTTAATGTTTGACACGTTATCCTTCAGCTTGTCAAATTCATACTTGTCATGAAAGACCAGATCCTTGGCCATGGCAAGCTTCAGGTCCTGAACAAATTCATCATCGCAATGTCCGCAGGTGTAGATTTCCTTTTGGGAATCGGACAATTCATTCAGGTAATCGTCATTCCTAAAGTAGAAAAAGGAATGCCTTACCGGAGGCAATGACTGGGCATTTCCATTATCATATTTTTCAAAGGGATGCAATGCATGCATTACTGTCAATTCCGTGAATGATGTATCCCCAATATAATCCACAAGTTCGGGATATTCATCCAGAGTCATCTTGTCAATGTCTGCAGGAGTAGGGACACAACCCAATTTCTGGCCCCTGAAGCAGATATAGAAAGTCCTGTCGGAATCAATTGAATTGAAATATTTTTGTATGGACCTGCAGGTTTTGAATTCCTCTTCAGACATTGAAAAGAACAGGTCAATATACTCCAAGTCAATGTCATGGCTGTTGCAAATCTCCTTTAATTGTGGAAAAACTTCCTTAATGAAATAATAATGTTCACCAAACATGTCAGGAATGGTACTGATAATCATAATTGTAATATGATTTTTACACATAATTAAAACACCTACATAACAATGTTAAACATTATCATATAAATAGTATGTGTTTTATGAAAAATCAATCTGAATTTATAATATAAAAAGAAAAAAAGAGTAAGCTATAAGTTGTTTATAGCTTCGGTAATTAATTGAATAGTGTTTTCTATATCTTCCATACTACATACGCTTACAGGAGTGTGTATGTAACGGGTAGGAACGGATAAAACACCTGTAGGAATTCCTTCACGGGTCAAGTGAATTGCAGTTCCGTCAGTGGTACCGCCGTCACTTACCTCCAATTGATATGGAATCTCGTTTTCATCACCCGCTTTTATAAGCATGTCCTTGACGGATTGCTGGGTTAAAATACCTCTTCCGCTGGCATCTGCCAAAATTATGGCAGGTCCTTTGCCCATAACGACAGGTGCCTCTTCAGGCTTGATTCCAGGATGGTCCCCTGATAATGTCACGTCAAGTGCAATTGCAAGGTCCGGATTCAATTTGAATGCTGATGTTTTGGCTCCCTTAAGGCCAACCTCTTCCTGAACTGTACCTACACCATAGACAGTGGCTCTGGTATTGACCCTTTTTAAGACTTCCATCATCACATAACAGCCTACACGATTGTCCAAAGCCTTACCCATGATTAGATTATTTGGATACTCAACAAATAGTGAGTTGAAAGTCATCTTGTCTCCGATTCTCACCATCTTTTCTGCTTCTTCCTTGTCCTTGGCTCCGATGTCAATGAACATGTCATCAGATTTAACAACCTTTTTTCTCTCTTCAGGACTTGTTACGTGTGGCGGTTTTGAACCGATTACTCCAACAATAGGTTCACCTACAGAAGAGTGAACGGTTACAGTTTGGTTCATTAACATCTGATCATTTATTCCGCCAATGTTTGAAAACTTAATAAAACCGTTATCGTCAATGTATCTTACCATCAAACCGATTTCATCCATGTGGGAAGCAAGCATTACTTTAGGCGCTTTCTTTTCGCCTTTTTTGGTTGCAATGAGGTTTCCCATGCTGTCAGTTTCAATTGTATCGGCTACATCTTTTAATTCGCGTGTAATAATTTCAGCTATTTTCTCTTCACTGCCAGATACACCTGGCGCCAAAGATAGCTCTCTCATTAATTCCATCTTATCACCAAATTATTTTTTAAATTTAATATTATTAAATAGTTTCTATACATATATAATATAGGTGTTATTATGTCAATTGTTGAAATATTTTTCAGTCCATCAGGAACCAGCAAAAAAGTAGCTGACAGGATAGCTGGTAATTTTAGCCAGGAAAAGGAGATTTGCAACCTTCTCATATTCAACTCTGAAAAGGAATTGAAAAGCGAGGATGTTGCAGTTGTAGTGATGCCCGTTTTTGCCGGAAGGCTACCAAAAACCGCACGTGAGAGATTATCAAAAATCAAGGGAAATGAAACACCTGCAATTGCAGTCGTCAACTACGGCAATGCCCATGTTACTGATTCCCTGCTTGAATTAACAGATTTGTTAAGGGAAAATAACTTCAATGTAATAGCTGCCGCTTCCACTGTTTCCCATCATTCAATATTTGATGGCGTTGCTGTCGGAAGACCTGATGACAGCGATATGGAAAAGATTGATGAATTCAGTGAAAAATGCATCAAAAAATTAGAGTCAAACGAATCATTGGAATCCGAAATTCCGGGAAACATACCATACACAGATTACAAGCAGCTGCCATTTGAGATAAGCTGTGATGAGACAGTGTGTGCCTTCTGTTATGATTGTGTTTCAATCTGTCCTGAAAAAGCGATACCTGAAGATGATCCCATTGAAACAGACCTCAATTCATGTTCAAGGTGCACAGCATGCATTTCAATTTGCCCAGAAGATGCACGTAAGTTTTCAGGAGCGGCATTTGAAGCAAAAAAACCTGATTTTGAGAAAGCAAACAGCGAAAGAAAAGAGCCTGAATTCTATTTATAGATTCATTCTCTTTTTTGCAACTTCCCTTACATATTCGTTTTCATCATTCAGTGAGATATCCTTCAGGACTTTCTTACTCACTATCTTTTTAACGGCGACTTCACGGATTCTCCAGGCTGATGCATTTCTTGCAATGTCTGTCAGCATCTTCTGGTTCTTGATTAAAGATACCGCCCTGACGGAGATATTTTCAGATATGCCCTGTTCATAAATTTTAAACAAGCATTTTTCGACTTTGATTTTATTCAATGCCTTAAGGGAGAATTCTTCATCCTCATTTGCAAGGACAATCCTGATTAATGTTTCCAAATCGTCGATATTGTCAAGAGTGGCTTTGCTTATGGAATCCAATTTCGCATTTTTCAAAATTTCAATGAAATTTTTCTCTTCAGTGATGTGGCTTAATGCTTCTAAAGCCACCTCCTCATGTGTTGAATTGATTGCAACATACGTAAAATCATCTTCACTTGTTATTGCAGGGTTTGTTATTGCATGATTTCTTACAAACTGATCATCATCCTCAAGAGCAATCTTAACCAGGTCATCAGGATTGGAAATGCTTTTAACGGCAATCTGGCGGACAAACCTGTCATCATCGGATGCGATGACATCCAGTAAAACCTTTTCATCGGTTATTTTTTTGACGGCTTCACTTCTGACAATCTTGTCTGAATCGTTTAGGGCAATCTGTTCCAGCAAATCCTCATCATCGAGTTTTTTAACCAAATCCAGTCTCACATCTGCTTTTTTGGAGTTTATGGCAATGTCTCTTAAAATGTTTATATCATCAATCTTATCAAAAATCAGGGTTCTTATTTTTGCGTTGTCCTCATTCAATGCAATGTTTTCAAGGCATTTGTCGTCTTCAATCTTTTTGACTGCGGCAATTTTAACGGATTCGTCCTTATCCTCAATTGCTACTTTCTGAAGCATCTCTTCGCTGACGAATGTTTCCTTTTCCACACAGGCCTTTCTGATTGATTTGTCCTTTGCCTTGAAGACCAGGTCATACAACACATCAGCATCATCAATCTTTTCAACGGCAGCATTTCTGTATCGTTTATCCTGCGCATCGATTGCAATCCATTTGAGGGTTTCCTCATCAACCACCTTTTCAAAGATTTCATCAACATCAGGACCCTTTTTTGTATTGATTACGACTTCGGCAATTGACTTGTTGTTTTCGCCGAGCCTTTCCCATGCAAAGCTTCTCACATCAAAAAACTGGGAGTTTTCAGCGGCATCCCTTAAAAGTCTCTCATCCTTAACGTTATTTATTGCAATCAGTCTGATTGCACGGTCCTTGACATTTTTGGCCAAATCCAAAGCCACATATTGGTCGGTAATCTGGTCGGCGGCCGCCGCCCTTTCATACCTGTCCTTGCTGTTTATGGCTATGTCCTTTAAAACCAACTGATCCTCATCAATTTCCAAATCATCAGGAATTACCTTCTCTTCCTTTTTGGGTTTTTCTTTTTTGTTATCGCTTTTCTTGAATCTGTCAAATAATCCCATTTTAATTTACATCCCTATACATTTTATCTAAAAAGCTTGCAAGTGAAATAATATCCTGGGCATTGTGCTCTATTATCGGCACTACGGGACCTATATTATTTTCTTCTAAATAAGCATCAAAATATCCGGGAATATATTGTCCCGGAACATCTCCAACTCGATTTATTCCAAACAATTCTTTTTCTATCGTTTGCAGCTGGCAATTCGGAAGCTTTTCACCCCACAGATTTTTTGCAAAATACATCAAGTCGAGGTGAGGCAAATCCAAATCGGCATCGATCCTATTGTATCTACATCTATTTTTTATAAAAGGTACATCAAAAGTTTTTCCATTGAATGTCACATGAATTGAATCCTCATCCAAATGAGACAGGTAGGCATCAATGATGCTTGCCTCTTCGGTGTAATCCCTCAGGAAATATTGCGATGCCTCAATTCTATTTTGCTTAATTTCAGCAACACCTATCAAGATTATCGGAACATTAGATAATCCTTTTGTCTCAATATCCATGAACTTGAAGTTTTTCTCATCCGTCAGGCTGATGCTTTTGATTACATTATCCCTGCATTTTTTTGAATACCTGTTACCGTCCAGCATGTCAATGATTTCGCAAAATGACCTCCCATCCAAATTACCTAAAAATTCAGATGCCAAATCCCCATATCTATCATGATTTGTGAGGGATTCAATCGTGTCATAACCTTTGCTTTTAAGGTTTTGCTCAGTTTTCAGACCTATTTTAGGCAGCAATTTCAAATTGCTGTTCATCTGATGCATGAAATCATTGTCCTCAATATTAAAATCTATCCTTTCCTTTTTTGTTATTTTCAGCACATCTCCAAAGGATGTCTTGGATATTTTACAGTCCATTACATCTTTCAAGGATTTCTTATCATATTCAATCAAAAGCTTTTCCTTCAAATCCTGATAATATGATGGAGATAGTTTCCTTGCCTTATTTTTTGCAATTTCTGAAGGATTCTGTGAACTTATTGAGTTGGATAGTGTTTTTCTCAAATATTCTTCAAAATTATAATCATGCATCATTCAATTAAACTTTATAAATAACCTAATATAAAGCTTTTTAATAAAGTATACTTGAATTTTTATAAATTACAATAAACTTTATATATGGTTACTTTCAAATAATATAATTGGCTACAAAGTAGCCTAGAGATAGATAAAACAGCCAAATTTTAAAATTCATTTCTCTAAAAGCTTGTTAAAACAAGCAGGTAGATAGTTAATTTAATTAATTATCTACCACCAACTCAAAAACTATTTTTAATTAGAAAAGCGATTCAACTGTTGAAAAACCTTAGAAAAGTATTTAATATTTTAAAATAAAAATATAATTAATTAACATTTAAGGTTTGAGAATGAAACTGAAATTAGGTATAATATGCGGAATCCTGTCATGGAGTATAACTACAATTTTAATTGGAATTTTTAACCCAATATTTAACTCCCATTTTTCAAATATCAATATTATTGTACCTATAATTACAATTATTGTAACAGGATTTTTCGGAATAATTTATATAAGAAATATAGAAAGCAATGAAGTTATTGAAGGATTCCTGGTTGGAGTTCTGTTCACCATTATTGACATTATTTTAGATGCGATATTTTTCGTATTGCCAAAAGCCGGAAAATTGATTATAGGAAAGTACTCCACACATATCCTTTCCATAGCCCTAATTACAATATTGATAACAACATTTTTAGGGTATTTAGCTCAAATGACTATTGATTTAAAGTAAGGAGAAAAAATATGATACCAAAATCACACCCAAGGTATGAATCATTATTATTAAGAGACAAAATTGTCAAAGCCTCAAAGGAAGGCTATTTGGCAGAATCAGCCATGATAGCGCATGGCCGTGGCGAAGCGTTTGATTATCTGATTGGAGAGAAAACCACTTATCCTGCAAAAAGGGCAATGTATGTGGCAGTGGCTGCACTGCTTTTATCAAACAATCCAGTGATTTCAGTCAACGGCAATGCAACCGCCCTTGCATGTGATGAGATAATCGAACTGGCAAGAAGCGTTAATGCAAAAATAGAAATAAACCTTTTTTATAGAACTGACGACAGAGTGAAAATAATAACTCAATTATATAAAGACCATGGGTATAAAGAAATTTTAGGATCATTAGATGATGATATAGAATATTTAAATGAAATAAAAAATAGCAGATCTTCAGCAAGCAAAACCGGAATATACAGTGCGGATACAATACTTATTCCATTAGAAGATGGCGACAGAGCGGAAATACTGAAAAAAAGCGGCAAGAATATAATAACAATTGATTTGAATCCACTTTCAAGAACATCAAAAATGTCTGACGTGTCAATAATGGACAATATTGTTCGTGCAGTACCATTTATGACAAAGATAGCTGAAGACTTAAAGACTCAGGATAAGGAAATATTGATGGAATTAGTCAATGAATATGACAATGATGAAAATCTTAAGGAATCATTAGAGCAAATAAGAATTAAAGAGTGAATATAATGCAAGTAATGGGAATATCTGGTATGCCGGGTTCTGGAAAAAGCATAGTTTCAGATTTGGCAGCTGAAAAGGGAGCAATTATTGTTAGTATGGGCGACATTGTACGAGAAGAAGCCAAAAAAAGAGGAGAAGGCAGCAAGGAAACTGCCCAAAATCTAAGGGCAGAGCATGGTCCGTACATAGTGTCTGAGCTTACAATCAAAAAGATTAAAAAACTTCAGGATGACGGTGTCGAAAATCTGATAATCGTTGAGGGCATAAGAAGCCATCATGAAGTGGAGATGTTTAAGGAAAATTTCGAAAACTTCATTATCCTTTCCGTATTCACCAATCCGACAATACGCTTTGAAAGATTGAAACTGAGAATGAGGGAAGACGATTCACAGGAATATTCCGAATTTGAAAGAAGGGACAAAAATGAATTGGGCTTTGGAATCGGAACGGTGATTGCACTTTCAGACAAGTTAATCATTAACGAAAGTGATCTGGAAAGCTTCCAGGATGAAATCAACGAATTCTTTAGTGAAATCGGATTATAATTATTTTTCTTTTAAAACAGCATCTTCTATTACAAAAACACCACTGTCAAGATGCCATTCCTTTTTATATTTTAATATTTCAATTCTTTTTTTAAAAATAGGTCCGTCAATCGCCAATGTTTCGGCTTCACCGCCTTCAAAGGCTATGTCAACATGATATTTTTCATTAAGCCGGACAAGCTCATCGATTGTATCATCGTCGATTATTCTTCCAAGCCAGGATTCATCCAATCCCCATGCAGCGACACCGCAAATCATTATCTTAAAACCTAATGAAACGATTTTGCGCATGTATTCCAGCTCGTCCACATGCCAATAAGGAGAAATTATTTTCAATCCGACCTCATCACCCAATTTTTCAATCCTGGACTTCTGATAGACTGAATAAAGTGCACCTGTGTATATTGCCTCAACACCCAAATCCTTAAGGTCTAAAAAAGCGGCCTTCAAATCCTCAAGTTCCTCTTCCTTAACGCCATCTGTTTCAACTGACATTATAGGAATATCAAGCGCCTCTGAAAGCAAATCAGTGACATGAATGTTTGGAACATGAAACATGTATGACTCATCATTTTTGGATTTCATTGAAAGAAGATATTTTACATCTTCTTTCGCTTCCAAAGCGGCATAAACAGCCATGGTGCTGTCCTTGCCTCCAGAAAATAAAATCGCAACGTTCATATCTATCGTTTACGTTTTTTGTTCATGGTCTTTCTAAATCTTCTATATGCCGGAACAACAGTGTCCATATAGATTCCTATCAATGCGACAACAACACCGATACCGCCGCAAACCAATGTAAATTGAAGATTTGACAACATTGAAGAGTTTGTTGCATTTACGCTATTCTGAACCGGCCCTTCAATATTGCTTGCGACAATTCCTTTATTAAGCAATGTATGTTCAAAATCATCCAGATTAGCTGAATCAACAACTAAAACAGCATGAATCTGTGCATAGGAAAGTGTCTCACCGTATACCAATTTATACCAATCTGAAAAAGTTTTTAAAGCTTGGGATGCTGTGTAATTATCATCCAACTCTATAATGATTTTGTCATCCGCTACGGTATAATTCTTATAGTGGCTGTCAATATTTCCGACTATCTCCTCAAAATAGTCATGCTCCATTTTATTAAAGTGCCACATTGGTATCGAAATCGAAGTTTCATCAAATGATTTGAAACCCTTCATGGAAGATACGTCTTTTCTAAGGGCATCAGTATCTACAGAAGATGATAAATCGAGAGATAATTTTTCTTCATTATTTGGCATGCTTTTTTCAATAGTACTTGCCATATCAGGCAGCTCTTCATAAATCGGCTGCAGGAAGAATGCCCCTCCGATTGAACCGATTAAAAAAGCCACTGCCAGAACCAACAGCACTTCGCGTTTTGGCATGTATTGTCTCAACATTCCTATTGAAAAAACAAAAACCATCATAATAATAAATAAAACAAGGTAAATTATTAGAGTTATAATATCCATATATTTCACACGCCATTTTACAGTATATTAAAATATTAAATTATATACTTAAAAAAACTTTTGTATGAAAAGTGATTATTTTACATATATCTGCATATTTTCACTATTTTCAGGCCATTCAACAGTTATTGAATTTTCACCTTTCTTCAGATATATGCTGGATTTTTCAAGTGTTGACCTGAAATATATTTTTTCATCTTTATTTTTACCGTCTTTAAGCTTTATATTGCATGAAATATAATCACTTGCAACATTTACCTTCAAATCATTTGATGCCACAACATCAATCGTGTGTTTTGATCCCTGACCCTGTCCGTAAACCTCTTCAATGGCCTGGGACACCTTTGACAAGTCGGATTTCACGTTTAACGTATCAGACACATCCAATGTATTTCCAATCGTCAATTCCGCTAAAGGCAATGTGAAAGCAATCAACAGGATTAGCGACACTACAAATATCAGCAAATATTCAAGAGAAACCTGACCCCTATTGTCAATCATCGCTACACCACCAAAACCAGATTTTTTGCAAAAAGCATGATTATGTCCCCATAAAATACCGCCACCAGCAGTCCTGCAAATATTGCCGGAGTGAACGGATAGGAAATCTTTATGGATATGTATTTGCCGATGAATCCCTGAGCGCTCATTATCTTGATTAGATACATGTCCTTTTCAGTTATTCCCCCTGCACTCATGGATTTGAAATAATATTTTCCCTCATCGCTTTTGCTTTCACACACTTCCAGATTGCCGTCGACATCATTTATCAACTCAATGATGTACTCTTCATCAAAATAAAAATCATTTACGATGTTTCCTTCCTTCAAATCCTTGATAAGTATTGTTTTATTCAAGGTCGAATGGATCATCTTTCGTAGATTCTCAATATTCAGAAGAGTTATCAGATAAAAGGGATGCTTTTTGAATGTCTCATTTTTAGCTATGAGATGGCAAACAAAAATCGCCAAAAATGGAAAGGAAACCAGAATGCTGTTTGCAACGACACTGAATGAAAACGGATATATTGACAACTGAGGAAAAACATTCAAAAAATCAATATTAAGTCCACTTGGTATTACTGTAGCGATAGCAGTAAATAATCTTACATCACCACCACCCCACATTTTCAATTTCCACAGCAAATAAGTTATGGCATATGTGATAACCATTGAAATAAATGAAGCTAAAATGAATTTAACGTTATTTGAAATCAATGACAATATCAGATTTGAGGCCAGTCCAAATAACGCCAAAACATAACATAACCTCTCGGGAACAAAATTGTCCCGAATATCGTAAATTGATGCCAAAATACAAAATAGCAATGTAATAATTATTTGAATCAAAAAAATGGTACTAAAATTCATGATAGTACTATTATAACTCAAAATATATTAATTAGATAGAAAATCAACTTGTCAAATTGCTTTTGACTTGTAAAATTGTAACAAAAAGAGAAAAATTAATTTTTAGAAAACTCATAAATAGCTTCTAAAAATGCTTTAAATAATGGATGTGGCCTATTAGGTCTTGATTTAAATTCAGGATGGAATTGGCAACCAATAGCCCAAGGGTGATTTGGCAATTCAACAATTTCAACCAGGAAGTCATCAGGACTTGTACCGGAAATTATCAGGCCTTTTTCCTGCAAATCATCTCTGAAATCATTGTTAAACTCATATCTGTGCCTGTGACGTTCTTCAATATCTATTTCACCATAGGCTTCATAAGTTTTAGTTCCTTCAATGATTTTACAGTCATAGGATCCCAAACGCATGGTTCCACCCATGTCTTTGATTTTCTTTTGCTCTTCCATCATGTCGATAACAGGATATTTCAAATTGTCATCGAATTCGGAACTGTTGGCATCAGGATATCCGTTTCTTCTTGCAAATTGAGTCACCATGGACTGCATTCCAAGACAGATTCCGAACAACGGAACATCGTTTTCAATCGCATAATCTATTGCATCCAACTTGCCTTCAAAACCACGTTCTCCAAATCCTCCTGGAATTAAGATACCGTCAAACTCCTTTAAAGCGTCCTTGTCCAGCTCCTCAACATCGGAACTCAAATATTTGATATTTGCCTTTACTCCAATGCTTGCCGCTGCGTGAAGGAGAGATTCGCGGATACTGATGTATGAATCTTCAAGTTCGACATATTTTCCAACGATACCGATAGTGACTTGAGGATCGGTGATTCTTAATGATTCAACGATTTTAGCCCAATCGTCCAATTTGGAAGAGTCTGCCTCAACATCCAAACCGATTCTATCAACAATCAGCTGACCTATTTTGCGTTCTTCCAATACCAAAGGAACCTCATAGATTGTTCCTGCATCAGGAGTGTTGACCACTGCCTTAACGTCCACGTCACAGAAATGAGCAACTTTTCCAAGCAAGGCGTCGTCAATGTGGACCTGTGACCTGCATACAATAACATCAGGATTAATACCGACACTTCTTAATTCCTTTGTGGAGTGTTGGGTAGGTTTTGTTTTGAATTCTCCAGCTGCATTTAGGTAGGGGATAAATGTAACATGGACAAACATAACATTTTCTTTGCCTTCCTCATTTCTGAGTTGTCTTAAGGCTTCAAGGAAAGGTTGGCTTTCAATATCTCCGACAGTACCGCCAAGCTCAACAAGAACAACATCATAATCTGCACTTTCTGAATTTGCCCTAATCATTTCCTTGATACGATTAGTTATATGAGGGATAACCTGTACACATTCTCCAAGATATCCTCCTTCTCTTTCCTTAGCGATGACAGATTCATAAACCTTACCGGTGGTAATATTTGCCATTCCATCAAGCTCAACATCTAAAAATCTTTCATAGTGTCCCAAATCCAAGTCTGTTTCCATACCATCATGAGTTACAAATACCTCACCGTGTTGATATGGATTGAGTGTTCCAGAATCCCAGTTCAAATATGGGTCTATTTTAATAGCTGAAACTTTTAAACCATAAGATCTTAAAATTCTTCCCATAGATGCAGAGGTTATGCCCTTACCTATGGAACTAACTACCCCACCAGTTATAATAATATACTTTGTCAGAAAAATCCTCTCCTAATTAAAATTACATTTATAATTTTAGTATCTCATTGTATATAAAAATTTAATCTGATGTGAAAAATGCATTATAAAGAACAAAATTAATATGTTAAAACACTTATACTTTTAATTAAAAAAAGGTGATAAAATGATTATCGTTAATGCAAATTTACCAGTGAAAGAAGAAAAAAAGGATGAAGTAATTAAACAAGCCGAAACATTAATCAACGCCTCAAGAACACATGAAGGAAACATATCCTACAACCTGTACCAGGATGTCCTTGACGGCTCCCTGATATTCATCGAAAAATGGGAAAGTCAGGAAGCTCTACAGACCCACATGCAAACACCTGAATTCATAGAATTTGGTGAAGCAATCAAGGAATCCGTTACAGCACCTTTAGGCATCAAACTTATTGTCGGCGAAGAAATTGAAGGAAATTAATTTTTCCTTTAATATCTGCTGTTTCTCCAGTTATTCAACTTGTTTGAAATGTCTCTTGATGTTTCATCAAACTGAAACTGACCTTCATCACCATAATTGGCAAAGCTGTGAGACTGAACAAAGTCAAAACATGAATCGTTAGGTTCGGTCTGGCCATTGCCCCTTCGACAATACATTCCATGAGCCCTGCCGTACGGACTTACGCTCCAGTATGTGCAGTTCAGACAGATTTCATCACCGTTGTTTACCATTGAATCGAAATCCGGCTCCTCCTCAAAATCAAAATCAGATGAATCGTCATCCAAGTTGTTGAAAAATTCAATGCACTCGTCACAGTAGTTGTCCTCATCCAACTCATTGCCGCAATTTGGACATTTCATAATTTCACCCCAATGTCTTAATGAATTCCTTAATGTACTTATCGCAGAATTCCCAAGTGTGTTCCCCGGAAGCCTTAACAAAATCGGCATCAACGTCCATATCCTTCAGAAATTCATGAAAATCAACATTCTTTTCAAATAAAAAGTCATCCTCTCCACAGGCCATGTAAATGTCCGGAACATTCACACACCCTTCAATCAGTGCCTTAGGATCCATATCAGAGCCCTTCAACTCATCCAAGTCACCGAAAATGGACTCGTAGAAATCTCTGGAACGCAAAACATTCTCGTCATCTGTATAGTTTACAATATCATCGGTTATCAGAGCTGCAGATATCATTCCGATTTTGGAAAAGTTTTCATGATACTTCAAACCGTTTCTGACGGCACCGTAACCTCCCATGGAAAATCCTGCAATGAAAGTGTCTTCCCTCCTGTGTGAAAGGGGAAAAATGTTTCTTGTAATGTCAAGCAGTTCCTGACCGACATATTCCCCATAATAGGCATGTGCCTTTGGATTGTCAACGTAAAAGCTGTTTTCTCCGCACGGTATCACAATTGCTATTCCGTTGTCTTCGGCAAACTTCTGAATTGAAGTGTTTGCAAGAAATATGTCGTCACTGCCGTACAATCCGTGAAGCAGATACAGTGTCCTGTATGGCTTTGGAACTATTTCTTCTGCATCCTGCAGGAAGTGAATATTGTCTGCAGGCAATATTACGCTGATTGATGTGCGCCTCTGCAGGCTTTTACACTTGATATCCCCTCTAAATAGAACCATAATTCCACTATTCCAATAGCTTATCCAATTTGGAACTTATATCCGCCAATTGTTTTGACAGCTTTTCCTGATTTTTCAAAATCAAATTCTGATTGTCCAGTATTACCTTAAAGTGTGCATCAGTCAAGTTTGATGAACTGACCAGCTTATTAAATATATCTTCATTATCTATCATCAAATCACCTCCTATGTCCACAATTCAGTTATGAACATCGGACTTGCGTCCTCTGCCTTTTCAAAACCGCAATATTCATAAAATTTCATTTCCTCATCATATGCCACAACTACAATTCGCATATAATCCTTATAATGATTTTTAACTCTCTCAACAAGTTCCTTTCCGATTCCCTCAAGCTGATAATCGGGATGAACCAAAAGATAATGCACATAAGCATTCATTATCCCGTCATCCATTACGCAAATCATTCCAACAAGCTTGTCCCCATCCCATGCGGAGTAAACCGTTTCGAAGTTTTTCATAGCGATTACAAGCTTTTCGGGAAAATGACCTGAAGACCAATCAACCGATAAAAACAGATCCTGCAGCTGCTTTTTGCTAAATGTATGTGTGTTCTTATATGTAATTTTTGCCCTTATTTAAACCACCCTATATTCTGTCCATTTATTTGAGAAATATCTGTAAACGTAAATTCCTGCCCTTACATACCAATCGATAAACATTGCAATCCAAGTTCCGAACACTCCAATACCCATCCAATCGGCAATTACATATGAAAGGCCAATTCTGCATGCAAACATCACTGCCAAACTGATATACATTACTGATTTTGAATCTCCTGCACCCCTGAATGTTGCAGGAACAGTGAATGACAATGGCCATATTATTATTGCAAAGATTCCGTGCCATATTATCATTTCACTGGCCATGACTGCAGTTTGGGCCGACAGGTTGTATATGCCCAAAATCAAAGGCAGGCCTGCAAATATCAAGACATTTATGACAATGTGTGAAATGATTACGATAATCAGGCATTTCTTGTTGTAATATCGGGCCTGCTCATAGTCATCCGCACCGACACAATTCGATATCACTGCAGTAAGACCCAGATTGATTGCAAAACCTGGCAGAACCGAAAAAATTCCAATCGCATAACCGACAGAGTTTGCAGCTATTGCCATTGTTCCGAATGTTGAAACAATGCTTAAAACCAAAACCCTGCCCAATTGGAACAGTCCGTTTTCAATACCATATGGAATGCCTACCTGCAATACCTTTCTAAGTATAACAAAGTCAAACTTATGCTTTAATGTCTTTTTGATATGTAATTTATAATTATCGTCCACGGCAAAATGCATTATCAAAACGGCAGCCAATGCCCTTGATATCACGGTTGGAATAGCAACACCACGAACATCCCATCCCAAATAGTAAATGCAGAATGCATTACCCAAAACATTCAATACATCGCAAATGAGCAAAATCTTCATTGGAACGGTTGCATTGTTGGTTGTTCTAAAAATAGCCGCTCCGGCATTATAAATTGCCAGAAATGGAATTGACAATGCCACAATATACAAATACATATCCGCATTTGCCCACACATCCGCTTCGATTTGGCCGAAGAGAATTCCAATAAGGAAATGCCTTAACAAAACTACCAAAATCATTAGAACAATTGACAAAATAGTCGAAAACCAAACCAGCTGGGTTGCAGAGTTTCGCGCCTTGTCAATCTGTTTGTCGCCCAAATATTGTCCGGCTACAACGGCACCGCCTGTTGCAAGGGCCGAAAATGAAAAAATAAGAAGTTGAACTAAAAAGTCAACGAGAGAAACTCCCGAAATTGCCGCTTCACCTAATGATGCAACCATTACTGAATCGGCAAAGCCTACAAAGAATTCAAGACCGTATTCTATTAAAAGTGGAATGAATAGAGCAAGTAATGCCCTATTTGAATATAAGTATCCTTCAGGAGTTTTAAATATGTTCATAAATTACCTGATGAAGTTTGTGCGTGGTTTTTCTTCTTCTGTTATGGTCAAACCTTTCTCTTCACCCGCTTTCATACATTCCAGGAAAAATGCCATGTTATGGGCCAGTTGTCTCATGGTTCCCAATCCCTCTTCATCCTGCATTACCTCTTCGGGAGTGTTTCCATGAACCATATTCCAATAGAATGAGGAAATGATAGGCATCTGGCTGATTCCCAAATACTTGATCAGTTGATCATAGGTTGCGGTTGTTCCACCACGTCTTGCAGAGCAGACCACCGCTCCAGGCTTGTGCTTGAACGCTTCGCCATTGGCCCCATGGGAGTTTGAGTAAAATGCACGGTCCAGAAATGAAGTCATGGAACCGTTTGCACTGGCATAATAAACAGGTGAGCCGAATACGAAAGCATCCGCATCATATGCCTTTTTAACGAATTCGTTTACAACATCATTGTCAAATGTGCACTGTCCCTTCTCGCCGCATTTCATGCATGCGATGCATCCTATTATAGGTTTTGTTTTAATCCAGAATATTTCTGTTTCAATGTCATGGGTTTCCAAAGTCTTTGCAACTTCAGTCAATGCTGTATAGGTACAGCCGTTTTTATTTGGACTACCGTTAACAAGTAATACTTTCATTTTAATAATCTCCATCAATCAATCTTTGAACTAATAAATGTCCTTTCCTGAATTCCAATGAGCCTTTTTTCACTCCTTCCTCATCAAAGGATTCGCAATCATCACCATCACGTTCGGAATCGAATATAATTATCGGCACATCATCACGGGTGTGAGTTCCAACGCTTATCGGTGTCGGGTGGTCAGGCAATATTGCTCCCCTGTATGGTGAGCCTTCAAGACTTTCAATGATCGGACCGACAATGAACTCGTCAATCCTTTCGATTGCCTTTACCTTTTCAGCTGTATTTTGAGCATGGCCGGCCTCATCCGGAGCTTCAATATGAATCAATAATAAATCGGTTTCCTTTAATGCTTCAATACCATATTCTCCTTTTTGTTTATAGTCAGTGTCGAAATATCCAGTTGCACCTGGAACATCAATAATGTTCATTCCGGCAAAGTTTCCAATACCTTTAAGAAGGTCCACACCTGTGATTACTGAAGCTGTGATTCCATAGGTCTCCTCAAAGTTAGGCAGGCTTGGAGTTACGCCCTGTCCCCATAGCCATACCATGTTAGCGGGAATTTCCCTTTTCTGATTGATTTCATGACCTTTCAGATATTCTCTTGCTTCAAACATTATGTTTTGAATCTCTTCAGCCAATTCACATTCTCCAAACATGTTATCTAAAAGATTTTCACCAACAATGTCATGAGGAGGCATTGTCTTGATGCTTGAGAGAATCTCTGCATCCTCTATGCTGTCACATGAATAAATGAACAGATGCCTGTAGCTTACGCCAGTGTAGAATTTGCCTTTAAAGCCAGGGTACTTTTCGGTGAAATATTCGTTCAGACCTTTCATCAGCACGTCAGCCTCTTCGGTGGAAATGTGGCCTGCATTAAAATCATCCATTGCGTCACTTTCGCTGAATATGGTATTGCATCTGAATATCACATCTTCAGGCTTTGTCGGAATGCCTTCGCTTCCTGCCTCTAGAGGTCCACGGCCGGTATAGTAGTCTGCCGGATTGAAACCGAAGATGCTCATGTTTGCAACGTCAGACCCCGGAGTATACTGTGCAGGGACGTTATTGGTAAATCCGCCAAATCCTTTTTTGGCCAATCGGTCAATATTTGGAGTATTTGCCACCATAAGTGGGGTCTTGCCTTCCAATTCATCTACAGGGTAATCGCTGGAACCATCAGGAATAAAAATTACGTATTTCATGTTATCAAAAAAATAAAAAAAATTTAATTAGTTTTTATTCTTTAAAATACTAATTAAATCGGTCAACATCGCAGAAGCAGTTTCAAGAGAACCTGCTCCGAGTCCAATAACGGATACCTCATCAGCCAAATCGGTTTTGATTGTAGCCATGTTTAAGGTTCCGCTCACATCATAGGAACTTCCCCTTTTAACCAAACGAGGAGATACCTGCAAATTGTTAGGAGATACTTCAGCTATCAACTTTATCAGATAATCGTCCTTTTTGGCAAGCTCGATAGCCTGTGAGTTGATGTTTGAAATGCCTTCAACCTTAACATCACTGTATGTTGCATCAATTCCCAATAATGAATTTGCCAGAATAACAGTTTTACATGCTGCATCAATACCTTCAACATCCTGGGTCGGGTCGGTTTCTGCAATACCCAATTCCTGTGATTCCTTTAAGATGACTTCATATTCTGAACCTTCAGAAGTCATTCTTGATAAAATGTAGTTTGTGGTACCGTTGAGGATACCTTTGATTGATTTGATTTCACAGGAAGCTAAAGTATCTTTTGTGAAATTGATGATTGGCATTGATCCGCCAACACTGGCTTCATACTTAAATTCCACACCGGCCTCTTCAGCAGCACCAACAACTTCCTTGAATTTTAAGGCCAAATGTCCCTTATTTGAGGTTACAACATCTTTTCCCTGTTCGAATGCCTTTAGGGTTAGTGAAAGTGCAGGCTGTGCATCAACGATATTTGTAGGAGTTGCTTCTATAAGACAATCGTATTCAACAGCATCCAATACATCTGCACCATTCTTATCAGACCCAAATTCAGGATATGCTGATAGTTTTCCTTTCTCTTTTTTAGTCTTTACAAGTAATTCTTCATCCAAACCTTCCTGTGAGATTGCAGATGAAGATGAATCTGTTGCTGCCACTACTTTCACTGCAACACCAGTTTTATCCTTAATTAAATCTTTTTTCATAGATAGGGCATTGGCAACACCTTGGCCAACTGAACCGAATCCCATGATAATGACTTTACATTCATCCATAATAATCATCACTTAAACTTCATTAATCACTAGCAATTCCTTTTCCTCTGCAATTTCTGCAATCTTATCAAATACTATTTGCTTTTTGCCAATATCCGCTTCGATATTAATCAATGCGGTGGATTTTTCCTCACCGTTTAATTTAATATCAAATGCCACAATTACAACACCGTCCAATTTATTTATTCTATCCATAGTGTCCCTTAAGTCCTGGTCTACAATGTGGCCAAAGAATATTGTAGTGATTTTTTCTTTTCTAACAACACCATCCAATTCAATAATGGAAAATCCTAATTCTTCAAATCTGTCAACCACCTTTTTAAGGTCTTCATGTTCACCTTCTAAAGTAAGCTGAACCGGAACTTTCCCATTTTCGTTTTTATAATCTCTCTTATGAATGACAGTTACTAGATTAGCACCATACACACTGATTGGTTCTAATGCTTTAACTAACTGTCCTGGAGAATCTAAAAGTTCTAGAACCAAGTTTATTCTCATATAAATCCCTCTTAATTTGTCCAATCAGCTCTTTTCACAATAAGATTTCCATCTTTATCAATATTGGCATTTCTTAATATTTTTTCAGGATTTTTCTCATGAGCTTCATCTTCACGAGTTAGGTTTAAATTATCGGTAATGTACCAGGTTTCGTCAGAATCCGGAATGTCTTCCAATATTTTTGAGAATTTTTCTATAATATCTTCTGCATCTTTTTCGATTGTCATTAATATAAACTCCTATTAATTAATAATATAATTATTATGTTTTTTAACATTAATAAAGTTAAAGAAAATACTCTTTCAAAAACTTTGTCGATTTTCAAAATCGGTTTTTCGATTTTGATTCCAAAATAAATCTCTGCAATATATTCATTTTAAAACACTATTTTTGTCTTGAATATTCGTTTTCTGAGCAAGGATCGCTTCCTCAATATTGTATATGCTCACCAATTATTTTCACCCAGACCTCCACTACAGCCGAGAGAATTGGCTCGCTTATAACATAGGCATGGCAACGTTATTCGAGTTAGGAAATAATTAATATTATATCAAATTAATCAAAAAGATTCATTATGATGACTGAAAATACTTAATTTTTCAAATTAAACCTGTTTGTCCAAATCATAATTTCACGGCATCATTCGGACAACTGTGAACACAATTAAGGCACAGTATACATTCCGTACCGTTTTCTCTTTTTCTGGAATTATTTAACATTTCAACATCCATCGGACATGCCCTTACACATTTGCCGCAACTGATGCATTTATTTTCATTAACTTTAACTCTTAAAAGTGAAAAGTAGCTTGAAATCTTTAAAAATACAGTAATCGGACAAATATATTTACAAAATGCACGATTATCTTTAAGATAAAATGCCAGAGCAATTCCCAGAATATAATAAATAATATTTCCTAAAATAAATAGGGAAAATATTATTGAATCAAGATTAGAAACTTTAAAAACGAATAGTGAACATACACCACATGATATCGCTGCAAATAATATGTATCTGACATACCCCCAGTTTTTCCTTTCGTTTTGAGGGTTTTTATAAGGTAACAAATCCAATATCATTGCTGTCCAGCAGGCATAGCCACACCATCCACGGCCAAACAGTAATGGACCAAGGATTTTTGCAATTAGAAAATGAATAACGGCACCTTCAAAAACACCTAAACTTAAATAATACCAAAATCCTGACAAGGACAAGTTTTCATGACCTAAAATTCCAACATAAACAAATAGGTAACATCCAACTGCAAGCATAATCATGTTTCTTGCGTATCTGTTATTTTTACTCATCATAAACAGTCCAACAGCTATTGCAGTTCCGATATAGAGGAAATTGAATATGAAAAATGTGTTGGAAGTTGTAATATATACCAAAACAGAAATCACAATGAAAATTAACTCCATAATTATAGGTGCTTTAATGTTCATAAATATCAATTAATTCTATCAAAGTAATAAATATTTATGTTCTTTCAGTGATTCAAAAAAATATATCAGAAAATTATAGTTTCACTCACCATTTAAAAATTTTCACAAACTAGGATTTGAAAAGAATAATCTATCATCATAATCTTAAAATATGTACTATTTAGCATCTAAAATAATATTTAGAGTATCCATTTTTTGGTTTAGCATGATAGAAGCTTTTACTCCACCTATTTATTAAATTTAACAATTTTTAAATAAAATTAAAAATTTCAAATCGACAAAGTTTTTGAAATAGTCAAAGAAAAATAGAAAAATAATTTAAAAAAAATTAGTTAAAAGATATTTTATAGATATTGGGAAATATCCGTATCCTTAATGATTTTCTTTCTCAATATCTTGTCGATTCCGGTTCCATATTGGGCCGCCTTTTTAGGCCTGTAGGCTATCTCATAGTCAAGACCCTCTTCAAAGGCCAATTTCCTCAGGATACTTTTCCTCATATCGTCATGCATAGAAACTATCTTTTTGTTATCAGGAATGTTTAAAACCAATTCCACCAGGTTCTTATCCAAGAATGGCAGTCTCAATTCAACGCCGTTAAGCATTGAGCATGCGTCATCCCTTTCAAGATTAACGTGATACATGTTTGACATGTCAACCCTCAAATCGTAATTGAGTGTGCCGTCAACAAAGCTTTGCAGATAACGTTTGTATCCTCCAAACAGCTCATCTGCACCCTGGCCGGAAAATGCCACCTTAAGACCATCTTCTGAAACCATCCTGGTTGCAAAATATGTGGTGAGGCCAACACCAACCTTCATCAGGTTATCATCACCAATGGCTTTGACAACTTCAGGCAAGGCTTCGCGAACCAAATCCTCTGTAACCTCACAGATTTTCAAATCAAGATTGAGAAATTTTGATGCATAGATTGCGGCTTCAACATCCTTTGAGCCTTCTGTACCAACTGCATAAAGAGTAATCTTCAGAGGAATGTTTTCGGAAATCTCCTTTAAAAGCAGTGCGATATATGAACTGTCAAGGCCTCCTGAAAATATCACGCCGACCTCGCTTAATCCGTCGATTCTTTTGGCGACGCTCAACTTTAACATCTTGTCAATTTTAGCTACATCGCCTTCGAATACCTTTTCATATATTGCCTGTGTTGGAGCTATATCATTCCAGTTAAATAGTATATGTTCAGGCTTTAAGGTTTCTATTTTTTCAAATCCGACTTCCTTTAGTGACTGTCGGGTAGATGCAAATCCCTTCATCTCATCATTTTGTGCATAGAATAAAGGCTTCACCCCAAGGGGGTCACGTGCAAGGGCCAGGTTTTCACCGTCCCAGACTGCAAATGCATAATCTCCATCGACCAATCTGATTGCCATCTGAATGGCCTTTATGAGATCATCCTTATTGTAGCAGTCAATCAGATAAAGCAGCGCTTCGGCATCGGATAAAATTTCCTTCTGGACTCCTACTTTGGAAAGAAGGTTGGTTATTGTTTTAAAGTTATAGATTTCACCGTTGAAAACCAGGGTGAGATTGCCATTGCTTACAGGCTGCATTTCAGATACTCTGTCGTTTAAATCATAAATTGAAAGAAGGTTATGGCCAAAAGCTATTGGGTACTCCTTATCATCACTGAATTCATCCAAATCGATGTCAGTGTAAATTTTATCCAAAAAAAGACCTGATGAGTCAGGACCCCTGTATTTTGAGGTTTTCAACATTTTAACAATATAATCTGCTTTTACTCTACCTTGAAGGCCTACTATCGAACACATGATATAATATTATTGAATTAATACTACTTAAAATTTAAAAAAAGAATTGACGGGTCAATTAATCATTTGCCCATCTTTTTAATTTAGGAAATACTTCGCCCATCATTGCACTTGCCTGCTCCTTGTCAATTTCCGGATGAACTTCAACCATCTTGTCTATGCAGAAATTCATCATTTCATCCATTGACATGTCTGATGTGAATTCTCCATCCTTAAAGCAGTATATGCAATAATCTTCGTTTTTGCTGCCATCAGCATTGGTTCCAAAGAGTTCTTCATCTGCCATAGGCATTGCACAGGATTGGCAAAACTTTTGATTTTCAAAGTCATTCATAGTATCACGTCCAACCTAATATTTCAACATCACAATATTTAAACTCTTTGAGAGAGCATTTGAAAAGTAAACCTAAAGTGAAACATCGGTCTTTGTAAAGTAAATATATGAGATAACTAATCCAATCGCAAAAGTCACCAATATAACCGCGTAAGATAGAGTAATGCTTGAACTATACTCTGCAATCTCACCGGATGCAATCAAATATGGACACACCCATGGAACATATGGTGCCCATGTCTGGCCATAAATCAGCATATTGACCAATGCAAGGCCTGCTCCTCCAACCATTGCAGGAACCATATTTGTAATGAACAATGAAATAAATACAAATGGAGAGAATGTTAAAAACAACAACACATTTGCAAAGAGGAGTTGAGCGAAGCTATCAATGAAGAGTTTTAGACTGAATCCATCAAGCCCTGCAACAAAACCCAATAACATAGTCGACAGGCTTGTAACTACCGTCAATATTAAAATCCATACTAAAAACATGACATATTTACTGAGCAAGAATTTTCCTCTGGATACGGGAATGGTAAGCATTGTTTTTAGAGTATGTTCATTGTATTCCCTTCCAAACAGGTAGGAAATCATTATTGCATAAAGCAGAATTGCAAATAATGCTGACATGTACATATTTACATTACTGAACAGCAATTCGAAAGTGTGGCCTTCATCAAATGCAAAAACTGCAATGAACATTAAAATTGGAGGTAAAATGGCTCCAATTAAGCTCAACAGGAAAATATTTGATCGTTTTAGTTTTAAAAATTCCATTTCTATGAAAGTTAACATCTTATCACCTCAATTATTGGAAACGAATCTTGTAAAGAACTCTTCCAAGTTCTCTTCACATAAGTTCACCTTTCTAACATCAATTCCTGCCTTAACAAACAATGCATTAAATTTGTCCCTTATGTCCAAATGAGAATAGAGACGGATAGTATTGTTGTCAAATGTATAATCCTCATTTTCCCTAAGCTCCAATCTCTTAAAGACATTGAGTGCAAGACCAATGTCAGATACTTCAAATTCAACAAACTTGTTTAACCTGTCATGCAATTCCTCCCTTGAGATTTCATCGATTAAAACACCATTGTCCATGAAACCTATGACATCGGCAAGATTTTCAATCTCACTCAATATATGCGATGAAATGAGAATCGTTATTCCGAATTCATGAGACAATCTTTTAAGCAATGTCCTGATTTCCTTAATTCCAAAAGGGTCAAGACCGTTAATCGGTTCGTCTAAAATCAGCAATTCAGGATTATGCAAAATAGCTGCAGCTATTCCCAAACGTTGCTTCATGCCCAATGAGAAATCTTTGAATCTTTTTGATTTATCATCTGCCAAATTAACCATTTCAAGAACTAACCTGATTTTTTGAGGATTATAGTTCCCCCTTATTTTTCCAATGATTTTCAAGTTCTCATATGCTGTCAGATTCTCGTAAAATCCTGGAGTTTCAATGATTGAACCTATTTTAGGATAGATTTCATTTGAATATCTTTTAGGATCCTTTCCGAAAAGGAATATTTCTCCATTGCTTGGATATGTGAGGTTCAATAGCATGCACATTGTTGTGGTTTTTCCGGCACCGTTTTTACCCAAAAGACCATAAATCTTTCCCTTTTCAACATGCATATTAACTGAATTGACAACCTTCTTTCTGGAATATGTTTTTGACAGATTGTTAGTTTCGATAACGTAGTCTACCATATTAAAAACTCCCTATAAAATTACTTAAAAAAATAAAATGGAACGGTTAAAAACGTCCCAACTATTTGACCGATTCTCTATATATCGATCCGCAAACCCTACTGAAAAATACGCTCCAATATGAGGTTACGAATAATGCTTCAATTGCTGATATGACTGTTGATATGACTATTGCCTGATTGTTAATAGTCGCCGCAAATATTACAGTCAAAAAGCTCATGACAATTCCTATAGCTATGTTGATAATCATGAAAACTATCACTGTAAACAGGATTATTCCAATATATTTGATCCATCCGAGATTAGAGATATTGCCCATTATTTCGCTAAAGTCAAATGCCTTTTTAATGCTGTCATGAGCAATCATGTTGTTCAATGCCATAATCATGAAGAAATAACAAATTATCATCACTAAAACTGAAATTATCATTATGACTGGCCATGCTGATGAGTTGTTTGTTACCAGTATTGCTAAAAATGTCACAATCATTGAAGGAATGCTGTATGCAAGGCTTACAAGGAAATACTTTACTCCCCTGATAAACATGCCCCCGATGTCCCCAAATTCCGGAAGGTCATCTTTCCTGTTTATTGAGAATTTGACGACATCATACAGATATCCCAGTATAATCAATGACACAATGAATCCCACTACAAGTATCGCAATAGCCAAATATATGTCACCATTAGGCAATTGAGAAAAGTTTAGATTGAATGCGGTTGCATTGGTTTTTTCTAAAGTGCCTATAATCATTTTGGTTACATCAACAGTCTTAATGGTGAAAACAATTGAAAGCAAATCAATTATTACAAATAATATTCCAACTCCCAAAAGTTTTTTAATGTCATTGAAAGGATATTTCAATCCTTCAACGACGCAGTCAGTAATGCTTGCCATAAAAATCACCTTATATCTGCATTGTGTACAACAATCCGATTGATCTTGAATTGAATATGCTCACGTACGGTCCGACCAGGAACATTGTAATTAGTATGTTGATTAGAGCACCTAAAATGAATATTGAACTTGGGTTAATACCTAAAATAGCAGTGGAGACGCCGAATGCTGTAAATATTATTCCAATAATTGCTGAAACAACAAATAAAATAACAAAAGTTATGATTATCAATCCCAAGAAGGTTGCAATGCATTCAAACCATCCGATTTCATCTATGACCTCTTTTATTTCACTTATAGCAAATGCCTTTGAGAATGCACCGTCATTGTATGCCATGTGACATATTCCCATTTGAGCCATCAGCTCTGCAACAACAAAAGCGACAAATGTTATTATGCATCCGATAATCATTATTGCAGATGCAGCAACACCATTTGTCTGTCCTGCAACAAGGGCGAATATCAAAAAGATAATTGCCGGCACGAGCAGATACAAAATCTGAACTATTACAAACTTTACTCCATCAACAAACATGCTTATCAAATCTTCAAAGTCCGGCAGTGGATCCCTACCGTTGATAACTCCATGTACTGCAGTGTTGATAACTCTATAATTATAACCAGTAATCAGAAATGCCGGAAGCAATAAGAAGCTGAAAAAACAGATTACCCCCAATATCACTAAAGTTTTCCAGTCCTTGGCTGAATATTCCAGTGAATCTTTGTATATATCTAAAATCATTTTTTATCACCTAATAGTAATCATCATCGAAAATAAATATTTCTTCCATAACAAAATATTTTTCTCGATCTCCCTTAAACATCATTTTATTAAAAACTTGGGTTATTTCATAAGCTAAAAATAAAGAAGGATTGTACCTGCCATTTTCAAGCGCGTTAATTGTTTGCCGGGTAACTCCAACTTTATCACCCAATTCTTTTTGGCTCATCTTGAGCTCTTGTCTTAAATATTTAATCATGGTTCTCATAGTAATCCACAAATTAATTTTTTGCAAAAAAGTATTTAAGTACTTCAGTAATTATGTTAAAAACTAATTACATATGTTAATGTTATATTACATAGTATATAAACTTTATGGTTAATATAAAAATTAATATAATCAATTAAAAAAATAAAATATATGTTAAATACTTATTAAATCTTATAAAAAACAATTTTAATATTTATTTTTAATAAATAAAATAAATATTTATATTAAATTAGAATTTAACAAATAATAAATTAATTTTTTTAAAAAAATTAAAAACGAAAAGTTTATATATGAGGTAATGTATCTTTAACATATGTAACATTTGTATAACATATTTTGTTAGAAAAAATAGTTCCAAGCAGAAAAAACTTATACAATTACCAAAGCATTTTCCCAAAAAAAATTCTGCTTGAATTAAGCTCTCACTCGTGTTCTATACCTGTTGACAAGCCATGCACCTAAAATACCGATAACAGCACCTGCCAGGACATCACCAGGATAGTGCACACCGACATACATTCTTGAAAATGGGATTGTGACTGCAAATAATATTAATACGGCATCAATTATCTTATAATGCTTTTTGGCCAATTCCTTCATGTTCAATACAAAAAATGTTACGAATGACACTGTTGAAGTGGTATGGCCAGATGGAAATGAAAGGGGATCGGTTTCCACAATCAGCAAACGCACATTATCCAAAGTTACAAAAGGTCTCGGTTCCATAATCAGATGCTTTAAGATAGCGGTAACAACATCAGAGCATAAAAATGCAAACAATGCAAACATAGTGATTCTTTTAAGAGTTTTCTTATTTTTTAAATGTGCATATGCTATAATAGCAATCAGCACAACTATCAATACCTTAAATCCTCCAAAGTGGGTCACTATCGGCATTATAGAATCAAAAATAGGATTTTGAAAATTGTGATTGAAAAAATAAAATAAATCTACATTAACATTACCGAACATTATAATTCTCCTTTTTTATCCTATAATTCCCTAAAAGAAGGGTACGATCGAATAGACCGCAATTAGAATCACCACAGTCAATATTACAATGGCTCCAAGGGGAACCCTCTTCCAGGCAAGTCCCGCTGCCACAATGGCTCCTATCAATCCTATATACCACAGCTGATTGTCAACAGTCAAAACCCCCGGACATATCAGTGCCGCAAGGGCAGTGTAAGGAATCAGATTCAGGAATTTCTCGACTTTTGGAGGGAACTCCAACTTATCGATGAACAATGCAGGAATCAGTCTTGGAATGAATGTCACGACCGCACAGCCCAAAATAACCAAAGCCATATAATCCATTATGCATCACCTGAAATCAAGTATTCATCATCAACTATATACATTCCAATTGCCGCTCCAACCAAAGTGGAAACGATTAGGGACCAGTTGCCCAAAAACTGACTTAGGACAATGTTTAAAACTGCAGTTACCAATACCAACAGGGCAATCTGTCTGGATTCCTTTACTGCAGGTGTCAATATGGCTACAAACAGTGCATATAATGAAATGTTGAAACTGTTTGTGACAATTACCGGAAGCAGATCCAAAAGGACAACACCTATTCCCGCTCCCAGACACCAGCTCAGCCATGCGGTTATTGCAATTCCGAGATATGTCCAGATGCTTGAATCCTCACTTAATGAAAACATTGCAAAGGACTCGTCGACAGTCACATGGGCCGCCAATATATTTAAAGGAGTGTTTGAATCTTCAATCTTGTTCAATACACAAGTGGACATCACAAAATACCTCAAGTTAACTACAAAATTGGTCAGTATGATTGCCATTGCAGTCGCACCGCTCAAAACCATGGATGCCGCAATAATCTGTCCCGCTCCAGCATATACCAGAAAAGACATTGAAATGGTCTCAAAAGGAGTCATTCCCGCTTTTATGGCAATTGCCGCATATCCAATACCCATCGGAACATAACCGAAAGTAATCGGAATACCCTTTTTGGCACCATCAATGAATTTAGCAGTCCTTGAAATAATATCTCTCCAAAAAATTAAAAAAAAGTGTAATTTAGCTGAGTAAATTACTGATTTGATCTGTTGTAATCAATCCTAAAACGACCATGTCCTCATCAACGACAGGAAGACATGATATGTCGAATTTGCGCATATACCGAGCAATCTCCTCTATTGTATCTCCGGCATTACAGTACTTGACTGTTGTTGTCATGATGTCAGTCAGATGATTTGAGTCGGTAGCGATGGATTTGGACAAGTCCCAGCTTGTTACAATTCCTATCAATTTGTTTTCATCAGTGACAACCGGAATGTGGGTAACATGCTTATCCAACATCAATTTAGCCGCTTCAACAACATCTGCATCTGCCTTGATAGTGGCAATGTTTTCCATCATCAGGTCTTCGACGACACTTTCTGATAGGAAATTTGCAAATAGATAATTGAGCTGTCCCTTTTCAAGCAGAAATGCATCGTGCCCATAGTTTGATTTGATTTCCGAGAATGATACATCAACGTTGTTTGCATTCAGGGCAGTCACAATATCAGTACTTTGTTCAGTCGGATAAAGCCAATCTGAATCGACAGAAAGCACTTGGACTTTTGCTTCAACATTCTTAAACCCGTCAATCAATGAATCGTTTATTGACAAATCAAACAGGTCAACGGCTTTTGTAATGTACAGGTAACTGTTTGCATCAAAACGTTTTACAAAGGTTTCTCCTTGATGCTTCAAGTAGCTTTCAACCTGGAAATCGAGTGAAAAGTCATAACTGATTTCATCCTTATCCTGAAGACCTCGTCCGAATTTGATGTCCATGGATTCATCGCTTAAATAGGTAATGTGAGCAATCATACGGGCCAAAGACAATCCATTTCGCGGAATCACACCTGATTCATAGTAATTTCCGCCTTTCCAATGCGGATCAGAAAATATTGATTGGCGCCCTACAGCATTAAATGCAATTTGCTGTGGAGAGGACATGGCAGCTGTTGCTATCGGAATTGCCTTTTTCATCATTGCGGGATATGAAACCATCCATTCAAGAACCTGCATTCCGCCCATTGAGCCACCAATAATGGCAGCCAACTGAGTAATATCGAATGAATCAATAAGCTTCTTTTGAACCTTAACCATATCACCAATTGTAATGACGGGAAAATCCAAACCGTATTCCTTGCCTGTCTTCGGATTTATTGAACTTGGACCTGTTGTTCCCTTACATCCTCCTAAAACATTGGAACATATTATGAAATATTTTTCAGTATTCAAAGCTTTTCCAGGACCTATTACAATTTCCCACCAACCGGGTTTCTTGTCTCCCTCATGCCATCCTGCAGCATGCGCATCACCAGTCAATGCATGGCAAATTAAGATAGCATTGGATTTTTCCTTGTTGAGTTCACCATATGTTTCATAGGCTACAGTAACTTCGTCTATAACCTCTCCACTGTCCAAATCAATCGGTTCTTCAATGTGGAAATATTTTGTCTCAACAACACCTACAGATTCTTTGTTCATCTAATTTCTCCCTAGCCTTAATTTACGCATTGCGCCTTTTGCAGCTGCTTGTTCAGCTTCTTTTTTATTTTTACCTCTTCCAACACCCATTTCCTGACCGTCAATCAGGCAGGCCATAATGAATGTCTTATCATGAGGAACACCATATTCCTTCAATATTTGATATTCAATAGAAACCTCTTCAGCATCACCGTATTCCTTCATTGCTGATTTGTAATCTTCAAAGAACACTCTTTCCTGGTCAATATATTTAAAAATCCATTTGGAAATGAATTCCTTTGCAAATTCTATGCCCTGATCTATAAATATTGCTCCCAAAAATGATTCGAAAATATCCGCAGTTATGGATATTACCTCATTTTTTGTCAAATTGGACTCTTCAGCCGCAACACGAAGGTAATCCTTTAACTTTAACTTTTGAGAGTAATAAATCAATGCATTTTGACAAACATAATTGGACCTTTTTTTAGTTAATTCCCCTTCCTCATAATGGGGATATTTTTTAAATAAATATTCGGATACAATCAAACTCAAAACTGAATCTCCTAGAAACTCCAGTCTTTCATAATTATAATCCAAATCATGAATGGTTGCATATGAAGCATGTGTAAATGCAACCTCATATAAATGTTCATCATCAGTTTCAATATTAAATTTTTCAAATAAATTCATTTAAAGCCCAGACTTGATATTTAATAATATTATTTATTATATAACTGAACTTATATATAAGTATATATAACAATAGTTATAAATATTACTTTTCAAATGCTCTCGCACTTTTCATTTATATATGAAAATACCAAATTAGAATTAAAAAAGGATTTGGTATAATGATACTTAATTGGCAAGAAGAGATAACAAGAATCGATCCAGACATAAAATTCAGAGCACAAGGCGGATGGTTAAAAACAGTAGATCAGTTAGATAAAAGTGTTAAAAACGGATATTCCTTAGTTGGAGAGTTTGTGCAAGCAGGAAATTTCGAAGAAGAATACAGCGAAGGAATCTATCTTGACTGCAACAAAGAAGGCAGCGCTAAAAAGCCACAACTGGACTACAGGCTGTTCCGCTTTAAAGAAGGAAAAGTAAGATTGCTTGACATGGTAATCGACGGCAAGCAAGGATGGGCAGTAGACCTATGGGATGCCCTGGACGGAGAACTGTAGAAGTTCTCCCCTTTTTTTAAATTTCAAAGCCTAATCAATATGGCAAAACTCGCAGCAGGCACAGGTCGGTGCGAAATATGAATCTTCCGGTTCGACAATTGCCTTTTGAGCAAATAATGTAATATTGAATTTTGGTTCATATTCCTGACTGACTTCCTTAGTCATTGGAGATAATCCCCTATAATAAACCGGCCTATATCCTGTTTGTGAAATATCAAAATAGAATTTTTCACCGGTTGTGAATTTATTGAAGTATTCTTCAAGTGCCAATGCCTGTTTTGGAGCAATTGAAAAAGTAAAACCCATGGTATCATCACTTCTTTGTCTAATTCCGGCATTGGAAATATCCACAGCTAAAATATCATCATTACCTCTTACAAAAACAACACAGTTTTCTAAATCTACATCATGTTCACGAGCAATTTCATTTAAATCAGTCATATTATGACCTCCTGAAAATCATTTCATCATGCTTAGAACTAAATTAATCAAAAATAGTTAATAAAGTTATCTAAAAAAAAGTTCTATGAAATTAAGCATTAATTAAAAAAAAGTATTTTGAAGAAGATTATTAAAATAATCTTCAAAATTTCAATCAACTTATACTAATCTTTGTCTAGTAGTTGATTTTTTATTTTGCCAACTGTATCTCCTTAATTTGCTGGATCTACCGAATCCACAAGAAGCACAGACTTTTTTACGTACATGGTAAGTGTTTTTACCACATCTTCTACATCTGATATGGGTTTTTTTATTCTTTTTACCCATTGATGGAGTTCCCTTTGACATTGATACACCTCCTTAAGCTATCGTAAAAATATAATCTAGAAAAGTATTGAATAATACTTATGGTGAAATATAAACAATATTGTCTCCTCTAATGAGCACAACACCGAGTTTTCTTGTTACTTCTCCGTCTTGTAACTCTTCTGCATCATTAAGAACTAAGTTCATGTGTAAATCAAAGCTCTTAAGTATACCTCTAAATTCACGATCTCCTTTGAGTTTTAATAAAACAGGAGCATCCACAGATTTTCCTAATGCGTCAAGTGGTCTTTGAACATTTTGTCCGCTCATTATATCACCTTATATTATTACAAATTTTAGTTTTTTAATATGAATAGAGTAAATACTACTCTTTATTAGACATAATATAATCAAGTTAAGATAAGACAAAACCTAATTAAAACTAATACTATTAATTATAGATAACCTACTATATAAAGGTTACCTTAATTTAGGCAAAATATAAGAAAAAACTATCCTTGACAGTAATAATTAACAACGATTACTTTTCAAATGCTCTCACACTTTACTTAAATTGAATCTCATACAAAAATATTTCCATCCAACCATCATCGTGATACCCATGAGATTCAACCGTGAAAAGTATATCGACCTGATAATGTACATATTATCCCAATGCCATCAAAAACCAAATTTTGGAAAGACTGTTCTTTGCAGCATACTCTATTTCATTGATTTCAATTATTATGAGCTTTACGGCGAACTTCTGACAAATGAAACCTATATAAAATCAAAAAGAGGAATAAGACCAACGCATTTCAGGGAAATCAGCGAAGAGCTGATATCAAAAAACTATCTATTTTTTAGAAAAGAACCCTATTATAACAGGACAATCTACAGATATTATCTAATCATAATACCCGATCTCAAATTCAGCCAGAGGGAACTTGAGATAATCAACAATGCAATCAGCAAGCTAAGCAATGAGAATGCAACCACAATAACAAAATATGCAAAAAGAGATTCTCCAATAAGCGTTGCGGAGTTTGGTGAGCCTATAGATTTCAGATATGTTTTTTCAAGAGATGAGGAATATTCCTTAATTAACAAATAAGTTTATTTATTTTAAATACAAAATATTATTCAATAAAATAATATTGGGATATCATGGTAATTAAAGTCAAAAAAAGAAATTTCTTGAAAAAAAAGAAAATTAAAGAGATAAAAGCCGAATTGGGAGAATATGGAGATTTACTTCAAGGAAAAAAGAATGTTGAAATACTTGAAGCGGAACCTAATTCATTTATTTTGGTAGATGGAGAACCTTACATTATAATTATTGATGATAAACCATTCCCAACACTTAAGGCAGCACTTGCCAATCAGATTGATGCAAAAACCGTTACTGTGGACATGGGAGCCATCAGATTTGTAAGCAATGGTGCCGATATCATGAGCCCAGGAATTGTTGATGCTTCCGAAGGCGTTGAACCTGGAGACATTGTTCTAATAATTGATGAAACCCATGGAAAACCATTGGCCATGGGAGTGAGCCTAATCAGCGGGGAAGAAATGGTTGCAAATGATTCCGGAAAAGCCGTTGAAACCAAACATTACGTGGGCGACGACATCTGGAACTTTGAAATATAAGGTGATGAGATGGCAGAGCTAAGATACAGAGCAGGAAACATCAGAGACCCTGGAGTTCACAAAATCGGAATAATTGCACTAGGATCACATCTGGAAAATCATGGTCCTGCATTGCCAATCGACACTGACGCCAAAATTGGAGCCCACATCGCCTTTCAGTCATCCCTTTTAACCGGAGCCAAATTTTTAGGAATAATATTTCCAGCATATGAACTGGACACAATTGACCATGGAGTCCACGTTTCCCTTGATGAGCTAAAAGAAAATGTCATCACTACATTAAACCAAGCCAAAAAATTCCTCAATATCGAAAAGGCAGTTATCGTCAATGCACATGGAGGAAACATTCCCTTGATGGCGGAATTGTGGGACATCGAAGACAAGACAGACTTAGCAATTACATTCAACAATAAGGTAATCTCTTCAGAAGGCCCTCACGGAGGCAGCGGAGAGCTATCAATGGCTAAAGTTTTGGGCATTGTCAATGAAGAAGAACTTGAAAATCAGGCCAATGTTAATGAGTATGAAGAGGTAGGTCTGCACGGATTTAAACAGGCACGCAGAGATGACCCGAACATTGAAGAAGGTGCAAAAGACGTTGAAGAAAACGGCGTTTACATCGATGAGGAATATGGTCACAGACTATTCAATCTGGCAATTAACTCTGTAATATTTGATATCGAAAAACTGTTAGATTTTTAAAAAAAAAGGAAAGATGATTATCCAGTTGTAGTTTCAACATCACTTGAGCTACCACCACTTTTGGAAGAAGAATCATCTGTTGTAGTTTCAACATCACTTGAACTACTACCTCCACTATTTTTGGAAGAAGAAGAATCAGATGAAGTTGAACTATGGGTAGAACTAGAATCCGAACTACTTTGATGTGAATTCGAATTACTTGACGAATCATCCGTAGTTGTTTCAACTTTAGAATCATCCTTAGATGAATGATCATCGGAATAATCATTGTAATCTTGATAATTATACTTATTATTGTTTGAATTATCATCAGTGATTGCCGAAAGATTATCCAATACTCCTCCGGATTGACTTTGATTAGGTAAAATTGAAATTGGACCAGTCATGGCTGCAAAGACACTTGCAAGACAAAATGCAAGAACAGCAACTATAAAAATTACTAAAACTGTAGCAGATCTACTTGACACAATTAACACCTTTCATTAAATTAATTAAATTTAATATGTTTGACGAGATATATAAATATATTGATATTATGAAAACTATTAAAGAACCAGTCCAAAGCGAAATTAACATTAAAAAATCCCAGTTCATATGTGGGCTTTACCCAACCAAAAACAAGAAGGAATCAAAGGAAATCATTCAAAGGCTAAACCAGAAGTACAGTGACGCAACTCACAATTGCACCGCCTACATTGTTGGCGACGGAGAGGGCTTTGATGATGATGGAGAACCCGGCGGAACTGCAGGAAAACCAATGATTAATGTTTTAAGGAAAAATGAGCTCCATAATGTAACTGCAGTCGTCACTAGATATTTTGGCGGAATCAAACTTGGTGCAGGAGGACTTGTTCGCGCATATTCCAAATCAGTCATGGAAGCTGTTGGTCAAGCCAACATTGTTGAAATTGAGGAATATGATGTCTATGAACTTATTTTTGAATATTCAGACATTAAAATAGCTGACACTGAAGTCAGAAACAATTCCCTTGAAGCGATCGACAAGGAGTATTCAGATAAAGTGCATTATCATGTCGTGTCAAAAGACAACCGAGATATAGAAAAGATATTTGGAAAATACTCTGGTAAAATAATAGTCAATTTTAAAAATAAGCAGTTTTTAGAAAAAATTTAAAAAATGAAGAACCTATTGTTCTTCAAAATTTGCTGCGGGTACGCCACAAACAGGGCATACATAATCTTCCGGTAATTCGTCTTCTTCTAAAACGAAACCACAAACTTTACAAACATAAGCCATGTTAAACAACCTTATTCAATTTTTTCAAACATGTCAGCAGTTGCACCGCACATTGGACATTTGTAGTCTTCTGGAAGTTCATCAAACTCGTCAGTGACAAATCCACATAATTTGCATTTAAACTTTGCCATGATTAACAATCTCCTTAAATTTGTTATTACTATTATTATTTATCTTTGTAATATATAAAATTAATCTATTTTTTCAAACATTGCTTTAGCCATTCTACATTTAGGACATTTAAATGAACTTGGCAAATCATCAAATTTGGTTCCTGCCGGAATATTTAAACCTTCTTCAATGTCATCTTCATCAAAAACATATCCACAAATCTTACATTTATATTTAGCCATAATTAATCTCCATTATAAATATTAAAATCTGTTAGGAACTTTCAAATGGTCTGGAAGCGGTTTGATACGTGCAGGTGTTCCAATAGCCAAATAGAACGGCGGAACAGAATGTATTACAATAGCTCCAGCAGCTACAATAGACCCTTCACCAATTTCAACATTGGACAGGAATGTTGTGTTACCTCCAATTGAAGCTCCACGTCTGATTTTAGGTCCCTGAAGTTCATAATTGATTCTTACAGGATACTTATCATTAGTAAAACAAGCACAAGGTCCGATAAATACATTGTCTTCAATTACAGAATTGGTTGGAATGTAGACATTAGACTGAATGCTGACATCATTTCCAATGATAACATCACCTTCAATAACAGTATTTGTTCCGATCAGCACATCATCACCGATATTGGTATTTTCACGAATGACAACATTGTGTCCTGTTCTGAAATTATCACCGATGACCACATCATTGTAGATGATTGAATTTGAACGGATTGTATAATTATTACCAATAACAGGCGGTTTTGAATTTGGGGAATACTCAACACCAAATTGAATATTTTGATCAGCAGGGAAAATCAATTCTGGTTTGGAATAATCTGGTTTGATAGATTCTCTTTCAATTTGAGGTTGTTCATGAATTACATTAATCGGTTCATAGGCTTCAGGCTTAACATATTCATCATCCCTACGAACTGGTCTTTTAACCTGTTTTGGTCTAGGAAACTGACTGTAGACAATATCGTCAATTGTTCTGGAGTCAGCATTGCGTTCTTCATAATACTGTCGTTCCCCCTGTTGAGCATAATATTTTTTTTGATTTCTTGATGGTGCATCATCAAGAGTTTGTGAAAACCTAACCATATTATCAAACCTTCATTTAATTAAATTTAATTTGCTATTAAGTTTATTTATGTTTTTCAATAGTATATATATTAAGCGGTCAAAATTTGTGATTTACTTGAAAATTATGCAAAATCCATTGAGTTAAAAAAAAAGAGATGTAATTTCAAAAAGAAACTACAAAGTTAAATAATCATTAAAATCATAATCACCAGCACCAATATAAATACAAATATATTCAAATCCCGCGAATTTTGCGCTTCGGTAATGGTCTGATTAATGTGTGAAGTTTGATTGACATCAGTCAAATTATTAGATTGAATAAAACTTAAAGGTGCATAAACCTCTGAATAATAACCAGATCCTCCTGCTGCTGCATTTCCTGCAATGCGGCAACACATTGCATCAGCCATAAAGTCAAAAGGAGGAGTATAATTTTCAAAGCTTTCACTTTTGTTCCAGGTATAATTCGCACTTACATTACCGTAATTATTCAAATAATAGATTATTAAAAATTTTAAGAACATGGTTTGATTATTTGTTAAATTATAATCTCCAAATGTGGAGGTTATTGAATCGAAAATCTTTAAATAGGTATTATAACCTTCTGCACTTTTATTTAATGTATAATCTGATGAATTAGCAAGATATATTTGATATTCATCATGGAAACTCTCAGATTCAGTCCAATTATCTTCACTACAGTTACCATATCTTTCCAGATAGGAAATAATCTTATATTCTAGATAATCATAACTCTTCAAATAATCAGACCAGCCATCATCCAGATTATCCTCATCTTCATCCAACTCAGAATCGTCCAAATCCTCATCATCAGAATCATCTAAATAATCATCCAATTCAGAATCATCCAAATCCTCATCATCAGAATCATCTAAATAATCATCCAATTCAAAATCTTCCAAATCTTCATCCAATTCGAAATCATCATCAGAATCATCAATTGCCTCAGAAGATGAATTATCTGTAGCATGAATTGACCCAACAGCCATTAAGATAATAATTAATATAATCGAGATTTTTAAAATATTTCCAAAATATTTCAATATACCACCTCAGAATATTAAGTCTGAATCTAATGATAAATAAATAATATAAATAAAATGCTTTATAGTAAAAAAAGTTAATGGGAATTAAATCCCATTAATAAATGATTTAAACCAGTCAAATAATGCGTCAAGAGAAAAACCGCCTGTTGAATTTCCACCATTCAAAAGATTGCCAACTTGGTCCTTGTAATGGTTTACATCACCTTGAACGTTTTGCACTTGCTCAATAGTGTCCGCCAAGTTTTCAATGTCGGAATTTGTAATGTTGAGATTGTTGTTCTGGACATAATTGTTAATGATATTTACAATTGTATTGTGATCTGTCACATTATCTCCGGATACCTCCTGTTTTACATCATCAACCAATTTTGATAATTTTTCCGCATCGACACCTGAGTTTTCCACGATTTCAGCTTGAGTATAAATCTCATCGTTTGCTGCTTCTTTTACGTTATCTGGAATTTTAACATCAGTAGCTTCCTCATATGCATTCATTATTCCTGCAAGAGCAGATTCACCAGTAGCTTGGATTGGACTTGTAACATAAACATGCCCACTGGTAATACCTGCTGATTTCAATGCGGAAATGTACATGTTACCTGTTACTGTGGTAATCTTTGACTTGTCCACACTGACCTCCAGATTATCATTGTCTTTCAAATCAAGGAATGCTGAGGAAAATATTTGATCTGAGGAGTAAGATTTACCTGTAATTCCGCTTGATACTTTGTTAACCTGATCGGCAGTGATTATTTTTGAGTCCACATTTTTCAAATCAACATTTGCTTGATTTACAAAGAATGCATCAACAGCTGATTTATAATCACTGTTTGCATAAGTGCTTTCACCATATGTTATTACAAGATTGGAATCGGTTGCAAAACCTGTTGGGATTAACAGACCCATTAGGATTAAAGCTAATATTGCTATAGTAATTCTTTTCATTATTTTCACCTCACTGAATTCCTATCATAAATTAGCCAAACTAGTATATAAATGTTATAGTTTTTTGAAATATTTTATCAAATTAGTGAAAGAATACTCCGACCTCTTTTAGGTCGGAGATGAATTTCACAAAAAGACACAGAGTCATTTTTTTTAATCAATATTTTTTGAATAATTACTTTTCAAATGCTCTCTCACTTTGTTTATATAATTTGTATAGTCATATATATTTTTTGTAGTGTTAAAAAAATCTTTTAATGGTTTTT
>NZ_CAJODJ010000001.1:0-108550 GCF_905233225.1 Methanobrevibacter sp. UBA212 | reverse complement strand
CATTGTGGTATTTTCCACACCGTCAACGAATAAAGTGATAACACCATTACCATTTACACTTGCAGATAAATCCACACTCTGACCAGCATAAATTGTCAAATCAGATGCAGTTAATGTTAAAGAATTTGAGTAAACATGATAATATTTAGTTGCCAAATCAGTTGAAGCGGATTTGTAAGTTATATTTTCATCCTCTGCACCATTATACCTTGCATAAAGATTATATGGATTGTTATAAGGATTATGACTATTTGAATCAACAGTATATACATATGATTCACCGGCATTGATTCTTGCAATATCATTATAACCGTATAGGTCTTTACCTATTGTTACTGTTCCCACATTAATTTCTTTACCTTCTGAATCAACAACATGAGGTGTGATTAGTATTTTACCGTTTACGAGCACTTCAGTAGTGTTAATTTCCAAAGTTACAGTTGGTGTAACTTCAGGCAATACGATAATGTAAGTTTCAGCACCAGACTCACTGGCTCCTAATTTTAAAGTTTCATTTTTAATATAACGGGCAAAAATAGCATTTGAATATGTTCCTTTTGCCTTATTTGGTGTGTATGTGTAGTTTTTATTAGTTGCCAAATCAATTGTTGCAATTAATGTTTCGCCGTCCCAAATTTCAACCTGTCCTGCCTCAACATTCTGATTATTTGCAGTTACGGTTGGAGTGATAATTATGGATTGCCCTTTAATAATTGTATTAGGACTAATTGTAATTGAAGTTTGAGTTTCAAATTCTTCCAAAACAACGAATGTTACGGTTTTTGATTCAGCATTATAATTGACATCATCACTATATTCAATAACTATATTATAAGTTCCATTAGCAAGATTTGATAAATCTAATGTGATTCCTTCACCAGATACATCTCCTGAATATGTGAATTTTCCTGTTGCATTGTATGCAGAGGTTGAAACAGCAATGGATTTGGAACCTTCACCGTAAACCGTATTATTTCCTTCAACATCAACATCAAATGTTAATGTTCCTTTAGTCACTTCAAAAGAGGTTGCATTTGTTAATTGATTGTCTTCAACACACACAATATTGGCATCATAATTATCTGCGGTTAAATTGCCCAGGGATACTTCTTTTACTCCATTGTCACTTTCTATTACTTCAGCATTAACGGTTTTGGAACCGACAGTGATTGTATAATTGCCAACCCTTGAAGTTGTAATGACGGCAATGAGCTCATTCGGATATTGCTTGGTGGCTATATCAATTTTGAGAGTGTGGACAACCGGCTGATTAATTACAACTGTAATATTGTTTGTTGAATTGCTTGGGTTGTAGCCGTCACTACCTAAATATTTAGCTGAAATCACATGCTCTCCGATATCCAAACTGAATAAATCAAGTGGAGTGCCTGCAGTTAAATTGGTAAAGTAAACTCCGTTATCATAATATGAGATATTTCCAACCAATACGTTTTCACCTTCAGCAATCACAGCAGGCTGAATTGTTACTGTTGTTCCCAAATCGACATTAACCGGAGTTGTATTTTCCAGAGTCAATGATGTGTCTTTTGAAGGAGCGATAATATTGACTGTTAGATTATTACTTTGACCAGGAGCATAATAATATGTACGGTCCACATATCCCTCATATACAGCATATACTTTATGTGTTCCTATGCCGAATTGGGATGACTCGAATGTATAAGGATTTAAGGTGTATGATCCTTGAGAAGAGCTATAAGTGGTTGTGAAATTTGCAACATTCACATCATCAACATAAATAAGCACTGTTGAATCTGAAGCGCGCTTGTAGAATTGAGACAATGTCACTTCCAGTGTAATATTGTTGCCTGAAATTACGTCTATAGTGCCTGTTTGACCGTCACCAGTCAATTCAATCTCATTTTCTTTCATGCTGTAAAATGAAACTGAAGAAGAGGAGTCATAAGAATAGTAATAATCTCCATTCACTCCTTCAAAACTCCAATAAAAGCTTTTGGAACTTGAAGGGGAACTGGTGGCTGCAGGAACATCATATTCAAAACTTCCATTTTCAGCCAAATCAATAGTTGCAATTACATTTGTTTTTGAATAGTCTGAGTAAAGAGTTAAAGTACCGTTGGTCAGATACTCCTTGGAAGAGGAATAGTCCTGATAATATACCTTTGGAGTAACTGATACTTTAGTTCCTTCAACCGCAGAATTTGGTGTTAATTCCATTCCTGATGCAGTTCTGGTCTGTAAGATCTTGAATGTCACATCATTACTTTTAGATGGCAAATATGTGTCATCGCCTTCAAATTCAACGCGAACTACATGGTCTCCTGCCTCGGAACTTGTAAAGTATAATGAAATATCATCATCACTATCTGTTGTAAATGTTCCTGAAACAATTTCATCATTGTCATAAACTTTTACTGAAAGGTTTAATCCGTTTGCATCTGCATAGAATACGTATTGCGGCAGATATACATATTGATAAGTGCTATAATCAATTTGCTGAGTGGCTACCTGTCCGACAAATGATGTTTTACCGTCAACAGTTAATTCAATTGTTAAATGTTTTTTGATTTTGACAGATTTCAATTCAGAATTTGGACTTTCAGCATAGCTTAAATCATTATTTTCCAAGTATTTAGCATAAACAGATACTGTATCACCCTCTTCGCCTGCAGGTGTGAATACAAAATAGCTGTTTTCAGCCAAATTAATTGTATCGATTAAATTTCCATTTTCATAATAAATGGCAACGCTTCCGGATGTAACAGTATTGCCATTAACAGTTACTGTAGGAGTTACTTTAATGCTGTCGCCTTTAGCAATTCCAGTAGCGTTTAATTCAATACTGACTGAACTTGGATATTTGTCATATACATTAGCATAAATAGTTTGGCTTGCAGAAGTGTAGTTTTCATCACCGGCATAATATATATCAACAGCATTCATACCGGCAACTAAATTCTCCAAAGTTATTTCTCCCAAATCTTTTTCAGCACCATTATTAATTCTTACCTTACCATTACCGTTAGCGCTAACTGTCACTGTTTGAGTATCGGCAAGCAAAGTGTTGTTTCCTGTTAAAGTTACCTGAAGGTTCGCATCAGCCTTAGAGATTGTAAATGTTGTAGCATTAATCAAACTAGCATCATTGTTGTCAACGACTGTAGCGGAATACGGTGAACTTCCTGCAGCATAACCTGTAATTGGAATTTCCTGACTTCCTGCCTGATTGAATACTATTCCGGTATTGTAATCAACTCCATTGATTTTAAGAGCATATGTGCCTGCCTGACCTGCAGTGACTGTTGCAACAGTATTACCATAAGTAGTATTTGTTACAGATACTGTTAATAATCCGGTATTTGGAGTGGCACCTTCAATATGAACTGTCAAATGATTACTTTCATTTCCTGCATGATAATAAACGTTACCATTTGTATCTTCAAAATTGTAACCTTCGTATTTTACATAAACATCATAGTCACCGGCATCATAACCTGTGAAATCCAATTCATAATCATTTACAGAAGTTGTTGATGCAGCGGAAAATGTTCCAACTTTTTGTGTTCCAACATAAACATCTATAAATGAGTTTGTGCCATCATTCATATAATAAGTTGGTGTCACATGTAAATTGACTTTATTATCAGAATCAGGATTAATCTCACCGGTTTGGCCATTGCCTGTTAATGCAATTGGGTTTGAATCCAATACAAGGAAATAAACATAATTGGAACTTGAATGGATGAATCCTTTACTGTTATATTCTCCGGCAAATGTATAATACAATTGAATATAGTCACATTCTGCAGTAATATCTACCAATGGAACTGTAAATGATCCCCCATCAGTTGATACTGTAGCGATTCTGTTTGCATCAGTGTATGAGCTTGAAGAGTAAAATGTGACATAACCTGAAATAGGTCTGGAAGTATAACCGTCTGCAGATGAGGAACCTGAAGACATTGCTGTTGGAGTAATGGTTATGTTTTGGCCTTCAATGCCCCATTCAGGATCAACAGACAATGAAGCTATTTTATTCTGTCCGGATACAACATAAACTTTTACTTCATTACTCTTTTTACTTCCGTCTACAACATAAATGGTATTTTCGCCTAAATTGTCAGTGTTAAATTCAAGAGTTGCGGTTCCTGATGAAATGCTCTGTTCAGTGCTTCCGAACTTGATTTTTGCAGAAGATGAAGCGCCTTCAACCTTAAATGTCACTACCGCATTATATCTGGCATTATTTCCTGTAGTCGCAATGAACACATAATCTTCAGTGTATGGGAAATGCATAGAGCTGCTTTGTCCGTCATATTTGCTGTATGCATCAGTGACCTTTAAGGTAATGTCAGATTCATCACCTCCGGATGAACTACCTGATTCATCTTCCACTACAGTAAATGTTACTGAATCAGATGTGTATGTTCCAAACATTGAACTTCCACTGCAGTAAACAGTGTTTTCACCAATTATTGCATTTGAAAGAGAAAAAGTAAATCCTGTGCTTGAATGAACCTCACCGTAAGTTGTAGTCTCTATCTTACCATTGTTAAGATAAACATCCACATCGCCGCTGTCTGAGGCCATTGAGTATGAACCCATCTTTACAGTAATCTCGTCGTTTTGAGTGTATGATGTTTTCTCGTTAATAATTTCTAAAGTGGTGTCGGCACCCAATACTTCTTCATCATCAGCTGCCTTCAATTCATCATTCTTATTTTCATCTGCAATGTCAACAACGTTTCCATCATCAACATCGGCATTGTTTACATCAACAAGATTTAAATCTTGCGAGTTATCGTTAGCTGCTATTGCCGTTTCGTTAAAACTAGTTTCATCAACAGCACTAACAGCACCTAAACCTATCATGACTATAGCAATAGCTACTACAGCCACGATTAACGTGCTATATTTTTTAATAATTTCACCTCAAGTACTTGCGAATATAAAACTAAAAATTTTATATCCTAATAATATTTAGGCATGACTAAATATTTAAAGATTATTAGTAAGCATCCAAACATTTATCAAAAAAAATGAAAATAAGATTAAAAAACTAATAAAGGCATAATAATTTAAATCCGTGTGTACTTGAGGTAAAATTAAATAAATTCAAACTAAAACGCCTTTATGTAGGTATAATTTACATTATACAATAAAGTATAACTTCTTTTTAATATATAAAATAATCGTTTTTAATACTCATATAGACAAATAAAGGTTTAGTTATGCCTAAAAAATGTAAAATATATTAAACCTTATACAAAAAGAAAAAAACAGATAAGAAATCAATTCTTATCTTTTTACAGTTACGGTTTTTTTGATTGAAGTTTTAAGATAGGAAATAGTTATTTTATGTTTGCCAACTTTAAATAAACTCTTAATTTTGATAGTGGCTACACCTTTTTTATTGGTTTTGGCAGAATAAATTTTTCCTTTGATTTTAAAGGTGATCTTTTTGCCACTTAAAGCCTTACCACTAGTGGTTTTTAAAGTTGCAGAGAATCTTTTAACATTGTATCTTTTAAACTTCTTATTTTTAGATTTCAAAATCTGTTTGACAACCAGTTTGTTTGATACCTTAACTCCTTTATACTCGGCAGTTATTGTATGAGTTTTTGGAAGCAAGTTCTTATCCTTAACAACAAGTTTTGCATAACCGTTTTCATCTGTCAAAACAGTTTTTGCATTTTTGCCGTCAATCATAAAGACTACTTTTTCACCTGCTCCAACAGCCTGGCCATTATCTCCATATACCTGAACTTTATAAGTTGCTGAATATGAATAATCCGCTTTTATATCATTATTTCCGTTAATCCTTGAAACGATGGTTAAATTATTTGTTATCTCTTCATTGGTCGCAGGATTGAATGATGTTATTGTGTAAACCCCCGCAACCAGGGAATTTTTAAATATTGCATAACCGAATTCATCGGTTAAAACCTCATATTCATTTCCATTGAAAACAAACAGAACTGTCTTATTCCTTAAAGGATTTGAATTTTTATCCAAAAATCTTGCCTTAAAGTCATATGCTGAATTTTGCGCTCTGATGACATTTTCAGAAACTATTGAGGATTTACCTGCTGAAGGCATTACTTTTATAGTTTGAGAAGATGTGGAGGTAACGTTTTTACCTGAAACCTCAACTTTAGCCCTGTATTCCCCGGCAACATTTTTATCAGGATTAATCCGAGCAATACCATTATTATCAGTGGTTGCAGAATATGTTATTCCATTTATTGTCAATCTAACTTCTGTATTGTTAACAACACGGTTGTATTTGTCCTTGACTTCAACATTGATTGTTCCATCTTCATTATAGAAGTAGCTGACGCTTACCTCATCGGTCAATGGTGTTGAGGTACTGTTGGCAACCCATATCTTTGATGGAGTTGAGTTTGAAATTATCTTTCCTTCTACATTAACGCTGATGTTATGCTCACCCGCAACCAATTGAGGAGCAATTTGAGCAATTCCCTGTGAATTGGTAACACCATCATATGTTTCACCATCAATAACGACCTGAACTTCCTTATTAGCTACCGGCCGATCATATTCATCAATTACAATCACGTTCATGGAACCGTCATCATTGAAGGAATATGAAACTGTTGCCTCCAGCTCTTCACCGCCAACAATAAACAATGAAGAGTTTTGAGTCAATGAAAACTTATTTGAGTTTGAATCGCCTGCAATTAAAACTGCAGTATAATTACCGACATTCAAATTATTTAATGTAAGTGTATCGCCGGTCAACTCATATTCCTGACTGTCTACAATAATGCTGTAGCGAATATTCAAAAGATTATTTGTTCCGTCATCGTGAGTTACTTTAATTATTTCAGTTTGACCATAATCAATGTCTGATGTTTCAATTGATGAGACAATATCAAAATTTGAGTTTTTGATTGTCAGAGATGATGCATATCTTGCACTGTAAATATTATTACCATGTGCTGCGGTATTGTCCTTGAAAGTACAGTTGTCAATGGTTATTGATGCTGAAGAGCTAATGTATAAAACCCCTCCATAACCTTTGGCGGAACAGTTTCTAAATACGGAATTTTTAATAACGACATTTTTTGCTTCCCCTTCAACGACTATTGCACCGCCATCACCTGAACCATATTCCTCATGGAACCATAATTTGGTTCCTGTTGAGCTGATTTTATCAAAAATACAACTGTCCACTTCCACGGTACTTTTCTTATCAATATTTATTACTCCAGCAGCATCCACAGCCTTGGAGTTTAAAAAACTGCAGTCAATGAATTTTACAGTACTCTCCTTAACATAGAATAGTCCGTTTTTTGCAGAAGAGTCTCTTACTGTACAATTGTGAACTTCAACATATGCCTTTTTTGCATGAAGTGCACTTCCTTCCTTTGAAACGCATCTTTGAACCAGGGAATTGTAGAGGTATAAATTTGAGTTTTCATCACAGTATATCGCTCCACCCTTTTTACCTCCATTTGCAAAAAATGTGGAATCATAGATATGGCATGTTCCGGAGTTGTGAATTGCTCCCCCTTCAGTACCTATTCCCTGATTAGATGCAAAATAACAATCAGTTACAGTCAACTGACCCATGTTTACAATAGCCCCTTCACCATCATAGCCGGTTTTTGGCCCATCAGGATTTCCCTGTTTTTCACCAGTGTATGCATTAATGAATGACAGCTTTGTTAATGTTACGCTTCCCTGTGTTTTGAAAAATCCTCCTGACCCACTGGCATTGATTACAGTATTTCCACTTCCTTTTAAATTGATATTATACACAACTGTGTCCTTTATATCATAGTAAGTGCCGTTTGCAAACTGAATTGTATCACCTGAACCTGCATTATTCCATGCCTGATTCCAGTTTGTCGGATCCGCTTCGCTTGAACCTGATCCGGTACCGTCAGGAGATATGTAAATTGTATTTCCACTACTTACTTTATCTGTCGTATCTTCACTTTCAATTTCATCAATTTCAGCTTGAGTTAATGTATCCTCAAAATTTGCACCTTCCTCAGCAGTTATATTTTCTGCTGAGACAAATGAAAGTGAAAACATCAAAATCAATGAAAATAACACCAATGTCAATATTTTTTTCATAATTTTCACCTTAAAAAATATATTAATAGGGTTTCAAACCCTATCTTTTTATAGTAATTTTTTTAGTAATCTTTGTTTTCAGATAACTGATTTGCATTTTGAATGTGCCCACTTTCCAGAATTTTTTAATGGTAATTTTAGCTACACCCTTTGAGTTGGTTTTGGCCTTATAGGTTTTACCTTTGAATTTGAAAGTAACCAGTTTGCCTTTGATTGCCTTGCCTTTGGATGTCTTTAAAGTTGCAGTATATTTTTTAGCATTATAACGTTTGAATTTTTTATTGGAAGCCTTTAAAATCTGTTTTACTACAACTTTATTAGACAGAGTTACGCCCTTGTAATTTGCACTTATTGAGTAAGTGCCGGGCAGCAAATCGCTAACCTTAACTGAAGCATAACCATTTTTATCAGTTATTGCAGTGTAAGTTTTGGAACCTGCCTTAATCACTACTTTTTCACCTGCCCCAACAAGCTGACCGTTATCTCCATAGACTCTAACGCCATAAGTTCCAGAGAAGGAATAATCAAAGTTAAGGTCATTTCCGCCTGCCATTCTTGGAACAATTGTAACTGTCTTAACAATTGACTTTAATGTAGCGGGATTCATGATAGTTATATTATACATTCCAGGTGCCAAGTTATTTGCAAATTTCAAAACACCATATTCATTTGTTTTAACAAAGTAATCATTTCCGTTCAGGACTAAATTGATTTCCTTGTTTTCAAGAGGATTTCCATTGGCATCATATAATTTTGCCTGCATATCCCATGCACTATTCTGTGCCCTATCTGAATTTTCAGCAATAATTGAAGCAATGGAACCTTCAGGAACATTTACAATCCTCACACTATCAGATTGGGATGATGAAACTGTAATTCCATTAACGGTTACGGTTGCAGGATATTCTCCATCATCCAAACCATCAACCTTGAATGTGGCCACACCACTTGCATCGCTGACATTGGAATATTGTTTACCCGCAATATTCAATGTCACTGGAGTGTTGGGAATTGCTTTGCCTGCACTATCCAAAATGACTGCACTGATTGATCCGTCATCATTATAAATGTATTTGACATCTCCAATTGTTGCAGCATCACCTGAACTGTTGCCTGTTGATAGGATATTTACAACAACTGAAGCTGAAGAGGATATGTAAGCGGCTGAACCTGCAAAACTGACAGTTCCGGAATACTTTCCAACATCAAAAGCATTAATTTCAAATACCGCAACGCCGTTAGCGTCTGTTTTAGCAGTTACTGAACTGCCCTTTGTAAATGTTAATGTTAACTCAGCGGATTTGACAGGGTTGCCTAAACTGTCCTTTAATGTTGCAGTTACATAAGCAATGCTTCCAAAGTTATATTCTCCGCTTTCAACATCAATACTGGTCGACAACTTTTGAGTATCCTGATTCAATACAGTTATCCTTGATGATTGACTGGATGAGAGATATGCATCGTTACCTGCAAATGAAACTTCAGCATCATATTGGCCGACATTTAAATCATTTGCCTGAATTGTAAATGTTACAATACCATTGCCGTTTGATTTTCCATTATAATTTTTATTACTTACCTTTAATGTCAAATCAAGGTTTGCAATAGCTTTAGATGATAAATCTGTAATTATTGCTGTTACACTGGCAGTACTGCCGTAAATGTATTCAACATCACAAACAGTAATTTTAGTCACTTTTGGAGCTGCTTTTGATACTGTTACCTTGGCTGTGTCGCTTGAAACACTATATGTTGTTGAACCTGAATTATAGGTTGCCTTTACATTGTAACTGCCGGCTTCATTAAATACAGTTTCAAAAGTAGCATAACCGTTACTTACCTTGACGGCCTCTGTAATTCCATTTACTTCAAAGGTAACATATCCCAAGTTGACTAATTTGCCGTTTTCATCTTTAACCAATGCTGTAATTCTTGTTGTAATGCCTGTTTCACTTGCAACATCACCAACAGATGTTGTGGTTGACAGAGTAATGTTTCCAGCTCTTGTAAACGCTTTTATACAGGCCACCTGTGACGCATATCTGTGTTCGATTTCAGGACGGTCCAGTGTGAATGTGTACAAATCAGTCCATGAATTTCCATTATATGAAAAGAAGGAAATTCCTTCGGAATATGTTAATCTTGTAGCTGTAATCACTTCACAAATTGGAATTGAAGCCCCACCTGCTCTTGAAATCTTAAATTGGATTGTGAATGTGTCTCCTGCGGTCAATTGATATTCTGTTGTTAATGGGATTGTATTATATCCTGCAAAAGCATGGCCTTTTTGAGTATGTTTTAATGCATCATTAATGTATACGCTTAACTCATAATCCATTGCATCTTCAAATATTGTTGAAGCGGCTGTTAAAATATCATTTCCGAGTGCTGTGAAAGTATTTTTGTAATATAATGTCTGATTGTTACCTGTAGGATATAGGAAATCAGTCATTCCACCGATATCATACTGATAGTTTCTGTTGTACCTTACTGTATCATTTAAAATGAAAGTGTATGCAACATTTTTTTCACCGATTTCAAAGACAACAGGATCATAATATGAAACATAGAAGTATCCGTCATCTCCCCAATCGGTATTCCAGCTGTTTTTTACAATCCATGCGCCATTACTTTCAGCCATACTTCCCATCGGGAAATTGTCCCTGTCATAATTGTCATCCCATCCGACAACAGTTACTGCATGGTTTGCATAAGCTTTGGTTGTGGTTGCAAGGAAATATGCGGATTTGTCCTTATCATAATTCAGGGGTGAGTCAAAATCAGCATACATCAGCACGCTTATTGCACCATAGTCCATGATTGCCTTTTTAATCGCATCATTATCAAGCGCATTGGCACGTGCAGGAAGGTAATATACATTTTGAACGTGCATGAATGCTTCTTTTAATGTTGATAATGTTGAGTAGTCATCATAAGGATCATCACTTTCCAAAACAGGACCCAGCCAGCTTATAAGATTACCCCAGGTCATTTCAGAGTGACCTCCTTCGTTGGTGGTCATTTTCCAACCGTATGCGGAGTATAATTCAATCAGGTTTTTAACGCTTTCTTCAGATAAGTCCACTGATTTTCCTGTTGCTTTGAGAATGCAGGATTCCAGTGCGGCGATTCCGGCAAATGCCCAGCAGTTGCCTCCGCCTTCCTGGTCACGAACAGGTGTAACCATACCCAGTTGCCTTAAATCATATCTTGAAGGCAATACTCCTGAATATGATGAGTTATATTTCATCATTTCATAATCTGAATTGTATCCTATGTCATAATCATACTTGTCTTGATGATAAATTACAGGTCCGATTGGAGCGGTACTTTCACCCAATGTCACATTATCCAAATCAACAGTTTTTCCGTTTGAAAATATTGTTCCACCATACCTTAAAGCGGCACTCTTATCGAATGTGGAATGGGATATTGATATGGATGTGCAGTTGTCTTCAAAAACAGCCCCTCCATCAAGAGCAGAGTTTTTCCTGAATTGGGAGTTTGTAACGGCAACATTTCCATACATTACATAAACTGCTCCCCCTTCATATCTTGCTGTATTATTGTTGAACCTGCAGTTATCGATTACCAAATTTGAGTTTAAATTACATATTGCTCCACCAAAGTCCCCGTAACCGTTGTTGAAATCTGTATTTTTAACTGTCAAATCGGTTACCTTGGAATATATTGCTCCTCCAGCATCTGCTCCGGCACGGCAGTTTTCAAATTCACAGTCTTCAATGACTATTATTCCCCCGTCTGTTGCAAGAACACCTCCGTAGAGGTCTGCATAGCTGTCATAGAATTTGGTATTTTTGATTATGGTATCCCCATATTTGTGATAAATGGATCCTCCATAAACAGCGCTGTTATTCATGAACAAACAGTCGTATAATTTAAGATAGGATTTCATTCCGTAAGCTTCATAATAATAGGAACCCGGTGAGTATATTGCTCCTCCAAATGCGTTGTTTCTTGTAGGATAGTATTGTGCAGTTGTATCGACTGCAACACAGTTTTTAAATACAAGACCATGCCCTTCAAGGGTTCCCCTGTTTTCTATTGTTGCATGGTCAAATGTCATGTTATATGCAAAGAGCCTTGCAATGTCATTGATTCTGAATGCCACTGCACTGTCATTTGTGCATTTGAATATTACTCCATCTGTACTTTCACCGTAAAAGGTTACCTGTGTAGGGGGACTTATAAGAACTCCGTCATTTGAATATAAATCACATGTGCCTGTAATTTCATAAACCCCATTTGCAAAGTAAGCAGTAACTCCGTAAGGCAATCTGCCATCAGTCACATATTTGAAAGGATTTGCTCTTGATCCGTCCCCGTCAACTGCAACTGAAGCGTTGAAATACATTGTTTGGGCATAAATGTCATCACCCTCACCCACTTTGCCGTCTTTACTGTCTGAAGATGACACGTCATCAATTTTAATGTCCGAATTGACATTAACAGCATCATCTGTGCTTATAATCTCATCAATATCATTACTAGCATCTGTTAAATTTTCATCACTTATCTCCTCAGCACTTACTGATGAAACTGACACTAAAAATAATATTAATGCTAAAAATAAAATTGTCTTTTTAACATTCATATAAAAACCTCAAGTATACTTATCCCTCTGTTTAGAGTCATGATAAAATTTGGTTTACATAAAAAATTTTAAAAAAATAAGATAATGTTTAAAACATTATCTTTTAATTCGAATAGTTTTCTTGACTGAAAGCTTTTGATAGCTGATTGTTGCTTTAAACTTACCGATCCTTTTCAGATTTTTAATCTTAAAGGTGGCTACTCCTTTAGCATTGGTTTTAGCCTTATAAGTTTTTCCTTTGACTTTCAGGAAAATCTGTTTACCTGCAACAGCTTTGCCGGTAGAAGTTTTTAAGCTAACCTTATACTTTTTGACCTTTTTAGCTTTTTTAAACTTGGCATTTTTAGCTTTCAGGACTAATTTTTTAACAACAACATTATTGGATACTTTAACTCCCTTATACTCTGCGGTGATCTTGTAAGTTTTCGCCAGCAAACCGCTGATTTTAAGGCTGACATAACCGTTACCGTCGGTGTATGCAGTATGTACGACATTGTTTAATGTAATTGATACCGCTTCATTTGCACCGGCAACATTACCGTTATCTGCATATACCCTTATCCTATAAGTGGCAGAAAATGTGTAATCAACATTAATGTTTTCATTGCCTGTGATTCTTTTGACAATTTTAACCGTTTTATTAAGAGTTTCACCACTTTCCAAGTTTTTGATTTGGATTTCATAACTTCCGGCAGCCAATACGCCCACCAGTTTGGCAACACCATACTCATCTGTTTTGACAGTATAATCATTGCCGTTGACTATGAAAATCATATCAGCATTCTGAAGCAGTTTTCCATCCTTATCATAAAATGTTGCCTTAAAGTCATATGGACTGTTTTGAGCTCTTGTCAAATCATCCGCATCAATGGTTGAAGCATTATACGAATTGTTTGAATTTGTTCCATTATCAATGACAATAACAGTATTATTTACATAAAGAGAGGTTATTTTTTTAATTGGACCGTAATTATCATCGCCGGAATATTGTATAACAATTGTATGATTACCATCAGCCAAATTATTCAATGTTATTGATGCTTTACCGTCAACCAAAGATTTTGATATTGGATTATTGTCAACAGTGACCGTAAATGTGCCTGTTGCATTAGCCAGATTAATGGAAAATGTCAGTGAGGAGGAATTGGCTGGGACATTAATGTCAACTGCACTGTTTTCATCTACATCAGCTTTTAAAACTTTAAAAGAGGTTGCATTTTTAAAAGTGGAATTTGTTTTAGATACTACTTCGGCAGTATAATTATCTGATGACAGGAAAAATGCAGTTGTTCCGATTCCTCCGCCAACAATGACCTCTTTTGAAGTATTGCTGACAGTTACAATATATATTCCATCAATGCTTGATTTTACAATGACTACTGCTTCATCAGGATAGGTTACATCACTGACAGTTATTGTAAGGCTTTGGGTTACCGGAGGATTATCTGAAGTTTCATTTGAAATTGTGAATGTTTTTGTATCACTCACACCATTGTATTTTTCATTACCTTTATAAAATACAGTATATGAATAATCTCCTTCATCCAGGCTTCCCAATTCCACATTAGCAAATCCATTTGAAAGTTTAACTTCAATTGGATTTTGATTGTTTAATGTTAAAGTAACGTTTTCATTGATATCCAACGGCAGTGTGATTGTAATATTAACCATATTTCGATCAATCATTGCATTAATTGATATTTGAGGTGTTGTTTTGTCAATGCTCAATACTCTGAATGTTGTTGAATTTCTAAAAGATGAATTAGATTTGGATTCAACGGTTGCGGTATAAGAATCAGCAGGCAGTGCGAAATTTACACTTCCAACTCCTCCGCTTACAGTCACATCCTTAGAATTGCCACCAACAGTTACGGTATAGACTCCATCAACACTTGAGCATACAGTGGCTGTGACCTCATTAGGATAAAATACATCGCTTACGCTAATTGACAATGTTTCATCATCAACAGTTTGGCTTTGATTGTTAATTTCAACATGATATGTTATTGAATTACTATCAATACTGCCCTGTTCACCCATAAATATCCAATAATTATATTTAGCAGTGAATACATAATCTCCGGTTTCATTAATTAATATGCTTCCACCTATAGAAGTAAAAGTTTTATCAACAGGATTAATGGATGTCAATGAATTTCCATTACAATATATCACCAAATCATTAACCAAAAGATCACCTGAAGGAACTGTGACATAATATTCAATCAAAACATTGTATTTGTCGTTAAGGTTGATAACAGCGGAATTTGGATTGTTTGAATCCCTGATGATTAGCTGCATTTCACCCGGTTGAGGTTCAGGGTTTTCTCCAGAACCGTTAGTATTGTTGCCTGTTCCGTTACCTGTTGAGTTACCTCCACTGGTATTTCTAGTAATGAAAGTCAAATTATTACTTGTTGCAGTAACAGTCTTGCCATTATAGCTTGCAGTATAAATGACATATAAAACCCATTCATTATCTTCATTGATTATGATATTGCCCAATTGATTGGCCGAATTTGGAGTTGTCACACCAATACTTTGACCATTAACAATAACATCCAAAGATTCATCACTGAATCCGTCACCGGATTTAAAGATATTATATGCAATTCTTGCAGTATAATCCCCTTCAGAAGTTATTGTGGTTAAATCAGGATAAGAAACATCATAAATTGAAATAGTTGCAGTACCGTTTTCATCCTCAGTACCATTTCCTGATGAGTTTCCACCACTGGTATTTCTAGTAATGAAAGTCAAATTATTACTTGTTGCAGTAACAGTCTTACCATTGACAGTTGCGGTGTAAATTACAGTCAGAGTCCATTCGTTATCTTCAGTGAATGTCAGATTTCCTAAACGATTTGAAAGTTTTGGAGTTGTTGAACCGATTTTTAGACCGTTAACAATAACGTCCAAATTCTCATCTGTAAATCCATCGCCTGATTTTGTTATGGTATATGCAATGTCTGAAACATAATCACCATTGGAAACGATTGTGGACTGACCCGGATAAGCCATATCATATATGGAAATGCTTGCAGAATCTTCAGCAGGTCCTGTTCCATTTCCCTGAGATCCCCCATTATTATAGATGTAGGTTATATGATTACTTTCATAAATATGGGATCCAGTATCAACCTTTAAGACATATGTTCCCTCTTTTGCAAAGTTATATGTAAAAACGGAATCTGCACTGCCGTAATTTTCAAATAAACTGATAGAATATGAATTGGTTGTTTCTACACCATCAACATACAGGTATAATGTTGTTCCGCCTGCACCTGACCATGTCATGTCCAATGATACTGATGAATCTGATGTTGTTATGGTACCAGTCTGTCCGGTTTTATGATCCTTGATTTGGACATAATCTCCGGCATTTTCCAGTTTGCTTTCTTCTTCTATATTAGAACTTTTTAAATCTGTATAATCTAAATTTATCTCATTTAACTGTGAGTTATCATCAATAGAAACTATTGTGGAATTCGTATCATCCAAATTTTCAGCAGATACGCATCCCAAACCAATATATAACATTGTTAATGTTAACATTAACAATATTATCTTGCTAAAGTTTTCATTAATATTTTTCACCTCCTCAAGTACACACGATATAAAATAAATTATATCAAAATTATATATGTTCCTTAAAATATATAAATTTAGTCATGCCTAAACTTTGAAAAAAATAAAGAGAGGTAAAAATTACCTCACAATCTTAACTGTTTTTTTGATGCTGGTTTTAAGATAGGTTATGACCATTTTATATTTGCCTGTCTTAAACAGGCTTTTAATCTTGATTGATGCCATTCCCTTCTTATTGGTTTTGGATTTATAGGTTTTACCATTGATCTTGAATTTTACAGTTTTTCCCTTAATTGCCTTGCCTTTTGATGTTTTTAACGTTGCAGTGTATTTTTTAACAGAATATCTTTTAAACTTCTTGTTTGAAGCCTTTAAAATCTGTTTCACAACAACATTATTTGACACCTCAACTCCATTATACTCACAGGTTAAGACATACGTTTTAGGAAGTAGGTTTTTAATTTTAAAGACAGCATAACCATTTTTATCAGTATTAGCATTATAGGCAACACCGTTCAGCCTGAATGTTACTGTTTCACCAGCACCTGCAACCTGACCGTTATCATCATATAAACGAATCTTAAAATCACTTGCATATGAATAATCAACACTGACGTCCTTATTTCCTGTTATTCTCTTAACTATTGTCATGCTTTTAGTCATGTTCAGACCTGTTGCAGGATTTTCAATGAAAACTTCATATTTTCCAACATTAAATTTATTGGACAGGCAGGCAACGCCATAATCATCTGTTTTAACGTTATATTCATTTCCGTTAACTATGAAAGTGACTTCACTATTTGCCAATGGAGTTCCGTCAGATTTTAGGAAAGTTGCCTGATAATCATAGGCACTCAAATAAGACCGGATCATATCTTCAGCTTTAATTGATGAATTTCCCTGAATCTTTTCGGAAATTGTTAAATAGCCATCCCTGCTTATCGGATTATAATTTAAATCACCATTAAAGAAAACTGTATATGAATATGTTCCGCAATCCAAATCATTAATGGCAAAACTTGCTTTAGAATCTTTCAGCTGTTGAGATAATGTTTTATTATTAAATATCAATGTTACATTGCCCTCTGAATCATTTTGAAATTCCACATTTATAACGACATCACATCCGTCAATTATATGATGAACCAAAAGATTAGGATTCAGTTTATTGCTGATGAGAGCAGACCTTTTAGTTTCAGCCGCTTTGTAGTTCAAATCCCCTGAAAAAGTTACTGTATAGTCATAAATCCCATTATCCAGATTATTGATTTTAAATGATGTTTTGCCGTTTACAGGTGTTTTTGTAAATTTCAGTGAATTGAAATTAAGAGTTACGCTTCCCGCAACATCTTCTGGCAATTCAACACTGATTGAAACAGAATTTGCATTAATAATGTCTGTAACTTTCAAATCAGCAGTTTTTTTAGCCTTTTCAAGAACTTCCAGTGAATCGGTTAGTGATGCCGAATTATATTTCATGTTTCCATTGAATTTTATTGTATAATTATACTTGCCCAAACCAAGTTCAGGAACTGTAAAGGTTGCCTCACCATTTGAGGCCTTAGAAGTTATTGTCTGTGATTTGATTGACAAGACAATTTCGTCATCAATGTCCTTTGGCAGGTAAACCTTAATCAGTGCGGTTTCGCCTTCAACAATATCATCATCAAATATTGACAGTGCAGGAGTAATTTTGACCACATTGAAAATTTTGTGAGCAGATGCTTTTGAGTAGTATTCATTGCCATTGAATGTTGCCTCCGCTTCGTAACTGTTTGCAGATAATGTATTTTCAATTGATATTGCTCCAAAACCATTGGATACATTTATTGGATAGTTTTTTCCATCTATTAAAACGTTTACTTTATCCGTTATGTTATTTGACAGTTTTACTTTTATCTGGATTTTTTCACCGACAGTCACATCGGCAATTTCAAGTGAAATTGCTGGTTTTGCTGTTGTTACCTTAACTGTTTTATTTGTTGTTTTACTGTTGAAGTCATCACTTTGGGCTGTTTGCACACAGATGATATAATCCTTTGGGGACGGATTGGACAGGACAAATTCCCTCTGAGTGTATGTATCACCATTTACATGAACTGTAAAAGACAATGGGATTTCTTCGCCGATAGAATTTGTAATGATAATTTTAATCGGCAAATCCTGACCATATTGAATATCATCGGCAATGATGCTGATGACGGGAGTGTCACGACCTACATAAACAGTTTTTGATATTTCAGAAGAGTTATAGTATTGATTTTCAAGGTATGCGGCATGAATTGTATGGGAACCTGCCTTCAAATAAGTGTCAAGAACTGCAGCGGAATTGACGACATTGGACTTATATGAGGTTCCATCAACTGCGAATTCCACTTCCCCTGTGTTTATAATGCCTCCGTTTTGGTCTAAAACCTTGACTTCAACTGAAGTGTTATTCACATTTAAAATCTCAATTGATGTGTTTAAAACAACCTTTGGACCTTCTTTGGTAAATGCCTTGAGACATGCCACCTGATTGAAATAGTTATGGCCACTGTCCCCACTGCCAAAACTTGATTCGTAACCGCAGAAATCAGTCCATGCAACACCATCGAAACTGAAATATGACACACCCGGCTTGAAATACTGCTTTACCAATGTATAATCCGGACCGGATTCTGAAATGGGAATGTCTGCTGTGGAGCTGCATTCAATTTTAAGGGAAATGGTGAATGTGTCACCAAGTTTCAAAGGTATCTGCTCATTTAAGTTAATTGTCCAATATCCGGGGTTGGATTTGCCTGTTTGTGTTGTTTTTAGCTCATCATTTACAAAGACTTGTGCTTCCCAGTTTGTTGTCTTTCTGAAGTATGTTGAAAAAGCTGATAAAATATCACTGCCTGTTGAAGTGAATGTGTTCTTATACCACATTACCTTATTGTAAGTTGGAGTTAGGAAATAATCAGTGAATGCTGCATCATACTGGTAATTTTTATTAAATCTTAATGTATCATTGAATACAACCGCAAAGGAATTATATGATTCATCATATACCCTGAACAATGATTTGTCATAATAGGAAACATAGTAATATCCTCCATCTCCACGGTGTGGGCCATAACTGTTTTTAATTATCCATGCTCCTGCTCCAGGAGCTCCTGAAATTGTCTTTGCATCATCCCATCCTACAACGGATATCGCATGATTTCTCGCTTCATTACCGCTATAGTAGTAATTATTTCCGTTTAAATAAGAACTTGACCAATATATCTCGGAACAGACCGCCCCGTAATCCATAATTGCTTTTTTGATAGCATTATTATCAGTGAATGATGTTCTTTGCAGGAATAAAATATTTTGAACGTGAACTGCACTGTTGATGATTGGAGCGATCACATCCCAGTCGTCAGTCGGGTCAAGGGAGTTCATTACAGGTCCCGCCCAACTTGTCAGATAACCATAAACAAATGGATACTTTCCGCCATTGTTTGTCTCATATCTCCAGCCAATATCCGAATAGATATTCGCCAGGTTTTTAAGGTTTCCTTCTGACAATATTATTTTCTTTCCTGTTGCCTTTAGGATTGCTGATTCAAGTGTTGCCATTGTTGCAAATGCCCAGCAGTTTCCACTTTGACCCTGATCTTTAACGGAGGTTACTCCGTTAACTGTTCTTAAATCATATTTTGATGGAAGTGTTCCTGCATATGATGACTTGTATTGAATCATCTCATAATCATCACTTCCTATGTTCAATGTGATTGAATCAGTCTGATATAAATCATTATGCTCTGATGCGGTGTTTGATGTATATGTTGGATTTGTAATCCTATTAACAAGATTGGTGAATGCAAATATTGCACCGGCACTTCCATTAGCTTGATTGTTTTGGAAGATTCCACCATTTACTTCAAAGTATGTTAAATTATCTGCATAGATTGCTCCACCATGGTATGCTGAATTTTCATAGTAGTCAGAACCAGTTGAAGTCAATCTTCCAAACATTGAAAACACAGCACCACCAGTCCAATTTGCCTTATTTGAACTGAAAGTGGAACTGGAAATTGTTACCGGAGACCTCAATGATGCTAAGGCCCCTCCGATAGCCGCATGACAATTCAAAAATTGGCTGTTTTTGATTGATGCTGATGTTGCATTAAATACATAGATGGCACCGCCGGCATCATATAATGAATAATCGTTTATAAATTCACAGTTGTCAACTGTTAATGCGGCTCCGTTCAAAACAGATATTGCTCCTCCACCGTTTTCCGCATGATTGTTTTCAAAACGGGAATTGGAGATGGTTACAGTTCCTTTTTCCGAATATATTGCCCCTCCATAAGCTGCAAAATTATTTCTAAATATGCAGTTATCGATGTTGATTGTTTGGGTTGATGATGAGCCTCCGCCAAAAATACTGCCCCAATCCAATCCTGTTGAGGCGGACTGTTTAATGGCACCACCATAAGAGTTTCCATATTTATAATTGTCAGATTCCGTTTCTATCTTAGCTACTCCGCTGTCAAAAATTGTGTCGGTGGCAGTTAAGGTTCCTCCAGATGTCTGAATACTTCCTCCCTTAATTGTAATGCCGGTAAAAGTAATTGAATTGCCTGTTGTGATGAAGGTATCGCTTCCAAGATACTGCAAAATGGTATTGTCTTTATTCTCACCAATAAAGCTCAATCCCTCATATGATATGAATGAAGACAATGGACTGCTTATACTATAGGTTCCCTGCTTAAAATGATTTTTAGAACCTAAATTAGAAGAAGTAACAGTATTATATGGCCTAGATTGACTGCCATCACCACCAGATGATGCTGATGCATCAAAATATACATCGCTTGCTCCTAATATTTCCTCATCATCACTACTGCTTATTGTAGAGTTTTCACTAACTGCACCACCATTTTCACTTATAACTTCATAAGTGGCGTTATCAGCAGCAAAACTAACCGGAATAGCAATGATTAATAAAAATAATAGGAATAAAATAAATCTATTCTTATTAATCAAAATTTCACCTCAAGTACGTACAAGGGTATTTTTGATTTTATCAAATATAAAAGTTTAGTTTAGCCTAAATTTAATAGATATATATTAAAAAAAATATAATATAAGACAATGAAAATTGAAGAAATAAACCATCCGGAACTTAAGAACTACATTAACCTGGCATATATGCAGGGTGAAAACGGAAATCAGGAAGCCGTCCTGAAAATAGAGGAAGATATGAAGAAATACCTGAAGGACAATGTCTTCATAATATCAGTCGAGGACAACGAGCCTGTTAAAATTCCATACGGCAATGACGGTGATTATATAGTTCCCATCTTTACGGACAAAAGGGAATATGACATGGGCATGCAGTATTTCTCATTGAATGAGATGGCCGAAAACAAGGATTATATCATTGAAAAAACAGATTATTTTAAAAAATTAAAAGAAGATCCTAATTTCTTAGGATTTCTGGTAAATATAAGCAGCGTAAGCTATATAATCAACACTAGCTTACTCTAAAAACTCTTTTTTTATATCTTCAACAATTTCAACAAACCTTTTTGACACTTCGTCATCAGGGTCAAGAACTGAAATGGTTGCATCTTTGGTAGGAGATTCGGCAACGCTTTCCTTGATAGGCAGGTCTCCAAGATATGTGATTTCCATTTCATCAGCGAATGTCTTGCCGTTGCCTTCGCCGAAAATGTGAAGCTTTTCATCACAGTGAGGGCAGATATAGTATGCCATGTTCTCGATAAGGCCAATGTTTTTGATGTTCATCATCTCAACCATCTTTACACACTTGAGAACATCTTCCTGTGAGACCACATTCGGTGTGGTAACCATCAATACCAAATCGGTTTCGGGAATTGACTGAAGCACGGTCAAAGGTTCATCCCCTGTGCCCGGTGGGTTGTCGATTACTAAAAAGTCCAATTTGCCCCAGTGTGCATCACTGATTAGCTGTTTTATTGCACCGGTTTTTTGAGGTCCTCTCCAGATGATTGGCCTGTCCAGGCTGTCAATCAGAAACGCCATTGACATCACTTTCAATCCGCTTTCGGTTTCAACAGGAAATATTGAATGCTGATATTCCTTTTTCTTCTCTTCAATGAATTCACGCTGTTCCTCTTCAGGCAAGCTGGTGTCAAGACCCTCTTCAACAAGTTCTTTAAATTTATCAAACTGATATTGGTTGAACTGCTCTTCAAGCATTTCGATACCAAGCATCTTAGGAACGTTCGGACCGTGAATATCCGCATCAAGGATACCTGTCTTGTATCCCATTGCCTGCAATGTCTCGGCGATGTTGGCTGCAACGGTGGATTTTCCTACTCCTCCTTTTCCACTCATTACAACAATCTTATGTTTAATCTGGCTTAAGTTCTTAGCCAGTCTGATTTCCTGCTGCATCATTTGCATTTGTTGTTCCGGAGTCATCTGACCCCCATGACCGTGATGGCCATGTCCTTGACCATGTTCTGGCATAATTATCATCTCCAAAATAATTTAATTTAACTGAATTTTTTACTGACTTCCTCAACAGCGAGGATTAATGGGTCGGTAACCATTGATACAGGCGGTGCATAAGCAAATTCCATATTGCTTAAATCAAAGCAGGTCAAACCTTCTGTAATGGCCAAAGTCATTGTATCGATTCTTTCAGCCACCCTTTCTTCCGCTATGATTTGACAGCCTATAATGGTTCCGTTTCCATCACAAATAACTTTGATATCCATTGGTTTTGCATTCGGATAGTAGCGTGCTCTTGTAAGTGCCTGCACTTTCTGTACAACGGGCCTGATACGGTTTTGCTGTGCGAAACTGGTGGTGTATCCGACAGCACCGAATTCCAGCTTTCCGACCTTTGAAACCATAGAATTCAATACAGGATTGAATTTTGATTTTTTATTACATATTGTACGGGCCAGAGTTTTTGATTCACGAACTGCAGTGGTACCCAATTGTGAAATGGTATTTGAACCTAAAATCAGGTCTTTTGACTCAACACAGTCCCCCACTGCATAAACGTCTTCAACTGAGGTTTCCATTCTGTCATTTACAAGTATTGCCCATCTTCCGATTTCACATCCGGCCATTCTTGCAAGATCCAGTTCGGCCCTCACTCCTGTTGCCATGATTACCATGTCGGCGTCATATAATTCCTCATCGCCAAAGCATGCCTTTTCAACCTTGCCGTCACCAATCAGTTTGGTTATAGGTTTTCCCAGGACTACCTGTATTCCTTCCTGTTCCAGATATTTCACCAGAATGTCTGACATGTCCTTGTCAAGTGATCTTGGAACAATTTGAGGAAGCATTTCACTTAGGATAACATTCAATCCTTTTTTCTTTAGGGCAAATGCAATTTCAATACCGATTAAACCGGCACCTGTGACGATAGCGCTTTTGGCGGTTTCCATAGCTTTTTGAACCCTAATACCATCATCAATATTTCTGATTCTGAATACTCCATCCAGTTCAACCCCCTGCATTGGAGGCACAAACGGATTTCCTCCGGTGGCCAAAACCAGTTTGTCGTATTTTAAAACTGTATCTTTGCCATTTTTTTCATAAGTCACTGTTTTCTTGTCGGAATCGACTGTGGTCACTTCGACTTCAGTGATTACTTCTATATTTTTTTCCTTATAGTCTTCGGGAGTTCTCATGACAATGTCATCAAATGATTCTATTGTTCCTGACAATACGTAAGGAATGGCGCATGGGGAGTATGCCACCTTGTTGTCTCTTGTGAGAACTGTTATTTCTATGTCTTTGTCGAGTTTACGAATATTTGAAGCTGTGGATATTCCTCCAGCTCCTCCACCTACAATTACTACTTTCATTATAACAAAACCATCTATGATTTATAACATTAATATTTATTATCGAAAACATATAAAAAACTAACTATTAATAAGAATTTAGGTTAAAAAATGAGAGAAATTGAATTTAATTTGGATGAAAATCCCTTTATAAATTTATTATCAGCACGCTATGCGATGTCTGCAAGGGTCAATGTGGAAAAGATGTGGAACTGGTGCCATGAAAACGACAAGTCATTTTTCATAATGAGCATGGGATGCCTCATGAATGCAGTCAATTCAGTTCCTGAACTTAAAAGAAGAATAATAGATGGAAAGGTTGTTGAATATGACTATCTTGACGGAGTATCTCCAATAATGGATGAGGGAAACGAAATCTATAAGGAAATGAGAGTCAAAGTGCCTCAGGAATTTGACGATATCATGGCCTGGCATGACTATGTCAGGGAGTTGTCTTCAGACATATTGTCCGGCAAAAAAGAGGGATTCTTCATTGAGATGGAAAAGAGGGACTTGACAAACATTGCAAACTTCTCCTGCATTCCATGGGTTGACTTTGACATGATCACCAACTGTGTCGCTTCAGGCAATGCAATCCAGCCTTTGATAACATGGGGAAAAGTCAACAGTAACTTTGAAATGAGCGTTTCCATAACCGTTTCCCATATATTTGTCAACGGCAGGGAACTGGCCCATTTTTATGAAAATGCCCAGAATGAATTCAACAGCATTTAACGGCCAATATTTGGAATTCTTTCATGGACATTTTGCCTATTCCATTTTCCGCCCATGCTGGAATAATAGTTCTTCAATTGCTTTTTGACATTTTTTGATAATTTATATTTTGGCTTAACGACCAGGCCAACTCCCGCAAACTTGGATTTCAACTTTTTAACGGATACCCAGTTTGTCGGAATATGTCTGCATCCGTCATTGTAGCTTCCATATGAATTGCTCACCAGAACCTTCTTGCCGTCGGGACTTACATCTATAACTGATATGTAGTGATTTCGAAGAAATACTATCAGTGCACAGCCCTTTTTCAATTTTTTCATTGTCTTTTTAAAGGAATCGCCATAGAAATATTTTACGCTGCAGTGATTTTTTTCTATAATCCTTTTAAGAACTGGAATATTGATTCCGCTGGTCACATGGCCTTTTTTCTGGAAGTATTTTTCCGAATGGAAATTCTTCAGAACCTGACTGCAGACGCTGGCGGATGTAGGTCCGCATGTATATTCGGTATTTTGAACATCACGAACTTCAGAATAGGTATATGATTTTCCCTTAAGGGACACTGTAACCGTTTTTGGCCAGTAGTTGTACTTATTCTTCTTAACGACTTTGGTATATATCTTCCTTTCAATAACATTCCATTTTTCCCGCTTGAGAATGTGATAAGTCTTTGGGGAAAGCTTTGTTTTGAAAAAGGTATATTTTGACAATTTGCCATATAGATACAGACCATAGCTGTCCCTTTTCATGACTTCACGATAATCTGATTTTCTTAGAATATATTGAGCGTCACCATCTCCCATCACAAAGTTTTTAGGCATCAAATCAACATCGGGAACGCCGCCTTTGGTTGGAACCTTCTTCTTTAAAGGATTTATGACATTGCCCTTAATGCATTTGACCATTTTGGATTGCTCAATGCCAACATATGATACAGTGATCTTATAGGTTTTGGGGCTGACATTAGGCTTAAAGACAACAAAACCCTCCTTATTTGTTTTCATTTTAAAAACCTTATTTCCAACTCTTATTGTAATCATTTTATTGGAAATTGCATTTTGCGGGCCATGCAGATAGACTCTAAGATATCCGTTGGTAAGAAGCCTTGAATTTCCAATCTCGATTGAAACCGCCTTTAAAATTACTACGTTGATCGTTTTGGAAAATTCATTGTATCCTGCATCGCCATTATAGGAGACTTTCAAATCCACATTTGACTTGGCCATGTTTATATTGATGGCGAACTTGCCGTTTTGACCTGTGGTTTTTTTGTAATCCTTTCCGTTAAGGTTTATGATTACTGTTTTTCCGACTACCCCATTTCCGATTGAGTCAGTCAGATACATATCATAATCTTTTCCCTGCACAACATAATTGGAATCGGTTTTAACGGTTAGATCCTTTTTTGATGAATCATTACTGCTTGAATTATCTTCAGAAATTCCCAATAGATTTGGATTGCCATTATCGAAGCTTGAAATTTCCTGAACCGTAGTATTGATTGATTTCAATTCATCTTCACTATCTGCCTGGACAATATCGGTTGAATTCTCATCGATAGCGTATACTGCTCCAATGGTTAAAAATAATAATGATAAAATAAATAAAAACTTCAATTTTTTCATCATAATAAAGTTAAATTTAATATTATATAAAATTATGGCAATTTCAAAACAAAATTTTAGTTAACTAATCGCCTTTTGATTCAATGTCAGTTGCCTCAAGTTTCATGATTACCGGCCTGAGGCCGTCATTGCATGACACGATTGCAACACCTGGAGTTTTAATCCAATCGGAGTAATACCATATCTCCTGAACTCCATGCGCCAAGGCAAAGACGTACTGATATATCGCTTTCCATGCCTCATCACAGAATCCGTCAGGCTTTGCATAATCGGCATAGTATACCTCGCCTTCCTTCATTAGAGGGCATGTTGCAAGGCCGTCAACTCCGTATTCCCTTGCAAGGTCTTCCTGAAGGGTTGTCTTCAAAATGGTAATCCTAACTTTTTTCATAATATGCCTTTAAAAATTATCTCTTAACTGTGATTTTAGCGGACTTGGATAAAGCTGTATAATAACTGTTGCCCGCATATTTGACAGTCGCAGTATATTTACCTTTCTTTTTTAATTTAGTAATTTTAAAAGTGGCTCTTCCTTTTGAATTGGTCTTGGCAGTATAGGTTTTCCCCTTAACCTTTAATTTGACCTTGATATTTTTCATCACCCTGTAAAGATTATCTTTTAAAACTATGTAGAACTTCTTGGTCTTTTCTTTTGCATAATATTTCATGTTGGATACAATCATGTTTGGTTTTGCCTTTTTGACAGTGATTGTGGCGGAAGATGAAGCCTTGAAATATTTATTGTCACCATCATAGTTTACCAAAACATTATATGACCTAGGAGATAATCCTGTAGTAGGCACCAATACCTGACCGTTACTGTTTGTCCAGTATGTTTTTAATGCGCCATTGATATTCACTTTGACCGGAGCGTTTCTGAGTATGGAGCCGTCGGAATCATGAAGGTTAATGATTAAAGGATTATTTATTCCGTAAGTTGCAGTTACGCTGACCACATAAAATGAGGTGGCCTTTTTGATATTGATATATCTGGTGACCGGATCGACATTGTAGTTATTGTCCTCAACGCTCACAACAAGGGTAAACTCACCCAAATCCAAATCGACAAAACATGTTCCTCCACTCAAACAGTTTGAAACGAAGACCACATTCTTGTTCATGTCATATATCTTCACTAATGTCTTTATATTGTTGATGTAATTTTGAGAATCGGATAACTGTACTTTAATCTCGCCGCCAAAACCATAAATAGCTTCAAAATTTGAAACTTCCAATAGATATTTTGGCAGATTGTCATAAAGGTGGCAGTTTACGATGGATGTCCTGTAATGGGCTCCTCCTGTGATGTTGGCCACATTTCTTGTGAAATTTGAACTTACTGCAGAGCCGCTGTACATTGCTCCTCCAGTATTTGCACGATTTTCAACAAATGTGCACAGCACTGCTGAACCTCCATAGATTGCACCGCCCTCATCGGCATAGTTTTTGAGGAAGAAACAGTTTTCAGCAGAGTTTGCATACATTGCCCCACCTGTTACCGCATGGTTTTCTTCAAATCTTGAATTTTTTGAATCCCCTTCAATGGCTCCTGCCCTGTATGCACTGTTGTCAATGAACAGACAGTCTTCAGCATATCCTTTTATTGCACCGCTTGTTTCGGTTGCATAATTACTTATGAAAGTACAGTTTTTGGCAGAGCTTCCATACATCGCACCGCCTTCGTGAGCATGGTTTCTTCTGAATTCACAGTCCACGGCATAAACATTGGCCAATGCTCCGCCCATCTCATTAGCATAATTGTTGATGAACTTTGAATTTACAACTGAATTGACGTTTCCTGAAATGGCTCCCCCATAGTTTGCATGATTGTCCCTGAACTCGGAATTGCTGACATATGCCATGTAGACAGCTCCTCCCTCATTTGTAGCGTAATTGTTTACGAAGGTACAGTTGTCAGCTGAACATCCGCTGCCCCCAATTGCCCCTCCAATGGTTGAGGCAAAGTTGTTGATGAACTGGCAATTCAATAGGATGGCCTTTGATGCTGCCCCATATGACTTTGCGGAATTTCTGGTGAATGTACAGTTGTTTGCGGAACTTCCCTCCATTGCCCCTGAACTTATGAGAGCAACATTGTTTGTGAATGTTGAATCGGAGGCATAGGTATCATATATTGCACCACCATATGTTGCATTGTTGGACTCAAAGCTGGATTTCACTGCTGATCCGTTATAAATTGCAGCGCCATAGAATGCATCATTATTTTTAAACACACAACTTTCGGCATAACCATTATACATGGCGCCGCCGTAGTTGTCTGCATGATTTCCTATAAATGTGCATCTTATTGCCCCATAGGTGTCTCCGGTGATTGCACCTCCATTTACGGCTTTTCCGTTAAGAAATGTGATTCCACTTATAAAGACATTGCTGGAGGTAACCTTGAATATTCTTGCACTGTTGCAGGCGTCAATTTTATTTCCATTACCAACTATGTTTACCGGCCTGTTAATGACAATCCCATCTTTAAAACCGGAATCGGTACTTTCATCATATGCATAACTATGAAACAGGTATATATGGGTGTCGGTGCTATTATAAATCAGTTGATTCAATTCTGCGAAACTTTTTGGAGGTTCGACTTCTGATATGTTTTCATTATCATCATAATTAACAACATCATTATCACAAGTTACATTATCTTGCGCATAAACTGTTGAGAGGGCAAATAGACTTGCCAGAATAATTATAATAACAATTTTTTTATTCAACAAACACCCCAACTCCAAAATCATTCAATATATACAAATATTTGTTAAGAATACTATATAAACTAATTTGTTTTAATTTGTATTTCATTGATGATTTTTTGCAGATATTTCTTTTTTAAAACAAATTCACGCTTATTTGCCAATTTGTCACTTTTTGGTTGGGGCACTTTTTCGTCCAATCTTGAAGCCCCCAAAAATCTTGTGTCCCCTTCCCTTAAGATGTGGGCGTTACCATTGTCAATGGCATTTTTGATGATGGTGTAATCTTCAAAAAGGATATCAAAATCATTGCTTAGGTGATATATCTCCAAATTGGTAATGAGGCCTGTTTCATCATGCCAAACGATCAGTATCGATTCCTTTTCAAAGAGCTTTGAAAATGAAATCAGGTCAAAATAATCCAAATCAGCTATCCTGAACTTGTCTGAGGGATATCTTCTGCCGCAGACTTTGGTTGAATACTTAAGAGGAGCTATAAAAAAAGTTTTTGATTCATTTAAGGTGACTTCATCGATATTTTTTCCAATCAATGCCTCAAATGAATCCATATTAATCAAATCAGTCTTTGTCAAGTGCAGGAATTCCTGTAATTCTTAAACCGCCATAATGTGATTTGTATTTAATGTTTAAACCAATCAGCAGAGGAGTGATCTTTTCGATGATCCTTGCCTTTTCAAGAATTCCACAGTCAATTGTCTTGATTCCAGGTATTTTGTCAATGATTTCAGCAGCTGTCGCTTTTGCATCTGCATCATCGCCTGCAATCAAACAGTCACAGTCAATTTCATCAGGAATGTTTGCAAGGTGTGAATTTGAGATGTTACAAAATGCACAGATTACCTTAGCGCCGGTTCCATCCAGAATGGAAGCGGTTCTTTCAGCAGCTGATCCTTCCATAAGGTCAATGAACCTGAATGGCTTTCCGCCGATTGCAGTTTCCAGTGGCACTGTAGCATCCATGACAATCTTGTCTTTACAGAACTCCTTGATGCCTTCAACAGTCGGTTTTTGGGCAGCTAAAGGAACTGTCAAAATCAGCACGTCACCTTCACGGGCAGCATCTTCGTTTGCCATACCTACCATGTTAGATAAGTCATAATCCGCCAATTCTTCTTTTGCTTTTGCAACTACATCAAGTGCCTTTTCCTCTTTTCTTGAACCGACAATTACATCAACACCGGCAATGGCCAATCTTTCTGCAATTCCCAGTCCCTGTGGTCCTGTTCCGCCTATTACACTTACTTTCATGATTTCACCCTATTTCCTTTCATAAAGCAAGCCGCCGACAAACATCAAATATTCAGGCAGCTTGCCGTCATGAGCATATTGTATCTTTAATCCGAAAATGTCCTCCACAGTCCGGTCGACATCAGCCCCCAATGCCTCCAGAGGGTAACGCATCTTAAAGGGCATCTTGCATTGCATGCCGAATTCCCTTGTGCATTTCATGCATAGATTGCATTTGCCTAAAAACAGTCCCTGTGAATCCTGATTCTCCAGGACATAGATTTCATTCATCAGCCTGGCCTTGAACCTTTCAAATCTCTTCAAAATATTATTCAGTTCAATTTCAGAAAAAGTGTGTTCCAGTTCCTCTTCGGAAAATTCTATTTTGAATGCAACTATCTTGAGTTTATTGAATGAGTTCCATAGCTCATCAACATCAAAGTCAAAAGGAGGATAGCTCCAGTTATATCCAAGCATCTCCTGCTCTTCAATGCACAGTTTGGAGAATTTTTCAAAGTCCACATAGTTCTTATAGTATTCTTCGACATCAACATCGGCTGTGAGTTTTTTAATTTCGGACATGATTAATATTATAAAAATTGAATATAATAAAAGTTTCTAAAAATTATCCGTCAAGCACACGGTTGAGGGCGATTTTTTTATGATTGTAATTTAATGACTTGTTGGTGTCGTTCAGCGATTTCTTTAGGGTATTGACAATCGCATTTATAAGCTCATCATCAAAATCAATGCATTGGCCTCCCCTGAATTCACAAACCCTTGAAATCTTTTCATCCTCTAAAAAGTCAATGTATTCCTTCCAGTCATAGTCTATTTCATCAATCAGAAACTTGAGATCAAGCATTTTGTCGTTAAGCCTTGAGGCTTTCTTAAGTGCCTTCAACTCAATGTCTGACAATTCATCCAATTCTTTTTGGTCATATTCATAGATATATGTTTTTTCACTCATCAAATCACCTTCAAGCAGTGAAGTAATCCTTATGTTTGTTTAAATAATGGTTAATGTAGATATAATTGAAAATGCATCCTATAGACATTCCCACCACCATTCCGATATAAATGCCGATATCTGCCATATTGAATATGAATGCAAACAATCCGGCAAAGAGAACCTCTAAAACGAATGCCCTTAAAAATGTCAGGGCAAGTGATATTGTTCCTTTGCCCATTGATTGAAAAAGATTTCCCGCAAGTATGCCGAACGGCATCAATAAAATAAAGAAACATAATATATGCAGACATTCTACAACCCTAGCGGACAATATTGAAGCATTTGCAGAATAGGAAAATATGTATGATAATGGCTCTGCAAATACAAACAGGAATACGCATATTATTACGGAAGATATCAGTCCCAGCTTCACGCCATAATTAAGGGCTGTCTTAAAGTTAGCCAAATTGCGTGCCCCATAGGCGGCGCCGCCCACTGTCAATGCAGCCATTCCAATACCTATCAACGGTGCAATTCCCATTGCAACCAGTCTCCAGGTTGCGCTGTATGCGGCAACGGCAATTGTTCCTGAAAGCATTGTCAGCCAGTAATTCATCAGGATTGAAACGAATGACAGGATGAACTGTTCCAGACTTGCAGGAATACCTACAACCAGTATGTCCTTATATATCCCGAAATCCCTCTTGTACTCGCTCATCTTAACTTCCAAAAAGCTATCCCTTTTGTAAAACATCCAATACATCATCAAAAACATTGGAAGTGTGCCTGACAATACAGTGGCAACTGCTGCACCTCCAACTCCCAAATTGAAGTAATAAATGAATATCGGATCCAAAATCATGTTTATGACTGCCGTAAAAAGCAGAGGATATGATGCACGTCTGATTTCGCCCTGTGACCTGAAGACAGCGGCCATCATCGCAGGCAGAAATATCGAAAAGATTCCTCCAATGACAATGCTACCATATGTCATTGTCTCATCTATGATGTCTCCCGCCCCCATAGTCAGAAGAAGGGGCTTCAGGACTATCAGCATAAAGACGGTGGCGATAATCGTAACGATTATGCTTAACATTATCGAGTGGATTGCGCTGTTTCCGGCATTCCGATAGTCTTCGGCTCCGATATATCTTGCAATCAGGCTGTTGGAACCTGCTCCCAAACCGTTTGCAAAGCCGACCATCGCCAAAAATAGTGGAGTTACAAAACCGACAGCTGCAAGAGCATCAGGACCTAATCCCGCTACCCAAACACCATCAATAATATTATTAAGCATCATGAATAAGTTTGAAATGATGATAGGTAAGGCCAACTTATTTATTGCCTTTTTCGGATGGTTTACAATCAAATCGATTTTTTCAGTCTTTTCCATTTATTCACCTTGAAATGTATTGACCAGGATTGAGGAAATCATCCAAAAATTCCAAATCAACCTCATCAATGTCAATGAACTCATAGGTGTTAATAATGCTCTTTTTAAGATTTTTTCCAACTTTTATCAATCCGATATGCTCAGTTGTTAAAATATATCTAATCATGTCGACAGCATTGACAAATTCCCTTTTTTGCATATGGACCAAAAAGTCATCTTGGATATAACAGTTTTCACGGCCATATTTGGCAACGAAATTCTCACAGGCCTGTGTAATAAACACTTTAGGGCCAACATTTACCTTAACATTATTTAAGTTTGATGAAGCCATCTCTAAAAGGATGACACAATAGTCTATTTCATCGCTCCAATAGTCTGCCTTAAATACATTGAATTCCTCGCTATTCAATTTCCTTTCCAATGCCTGGCAGGTCTTCCTAAGCTGAGGATGGAGCGTGTCTAAAGGAATGTCCGGAATTCTGAATTTGAATGCAATCAAATCACTGTTTCTTGTTTCAAATTCTTTTAGAACATCTACCTTATTTAAATCTTTATTCAATGGATAAAAATAATCTTTTTTGTTATCAGAAAATATATAATTACGGGCTGACTGGATAAATTCGGCCATCTTATCCAATCTTAAAGCAGCACCAACATTACGATTCTTATCGGTAGGGTCAATGACTATTAACGGGTCTTTGAAATTTCCTGCAGTGCCATATTCTTCAATATCAATTTCATGACCAAATTTCCAATTGATGGCCGCCTTTAATGTTTTTTCAAAATCCCCATAAAAAAGAATTAACAATTCACATAAATAACCTGCAAATCCGCCAACCTTAAATTCGGAACCGTATGTGCCTGTCATTGCCATGAACCTTTTCAATAACAGAACTTCATCCTGCTGATTTTCGCTTAACTTACCCTTGATATAGCGGGTGTGCAGAATTGTCCTGTCCACCGCCGATTTCAACTGGTCGCCATCTTCGATTGCATAGCATGGCACAATATCGACTTCACATCCTTCAAGAAATGTTGTCACATACGGATGTGATGCATAATGATGCTGAGGAGTGATTCCAAACTCAACACAGCATTCATGTGCCAGATCAAGGCCATATCGCTTTAAATCTTTCTTATCGGTATCCAATGGAAAAGCTATAAAAATATCAATGTCTGACTTTCCTTTAAGTGCAGTATTTTTAGCGACAGATCCCACCAAGTTTATGGTGGCATCAATTCCCTTTTCATCACATGCATCCTGCAGGAACTTCATTATCTTATAGGATACGCTGTCAATATGCTCCTTTTCAGATTCAGTTGGCTTAATATCTTTTAGTATAGCTTCATAATCCATGGCAATCATAATTCAAATATTTTCAAATCCTCATATATCGGTCCGGCAGGTGTCAAGGTTGATTTCTTAAGGACAATACGGTCAACTTCCATCTCTCCGATTTCAACATCACTGAACTCTTCTATTGTTGATTTGACTTTATCCTTGCCTTTTGCTGATTTCATGCGTCCGATGGTGAGGTGTGTTGAGAACCTCTTGTCCTTATCAAAGCCCAGGCGCACAAATTCCTTATCCAGCTTATCATGAAGGTCCCTGATTATGGAATCCTCATCGATTCCAACCCAAATCACCTTTATGCGTTTATTGTTTGGAAAGGCTCCGCAGCCTGCAATTCTTATCTTAAAGGAATCGAACTGAGAGACAACATTAGTTATTGCCTCCTCAAGCAATCCCAAACCCTCGGTATCAATATCACCAAAGAATTTTAAGGTCAAATGAAGGTTTGCCAATTCCACATATTTTATTCTGGCATCGGTTTTTTTGAATTCCCTGATGATTTTGTTTATCTTAGGCTTTAAATCATCATCCAAATCAATCGCAAGAAACGCCCTTATCTGTGACATCAAAACACCTATTGTTCGATAATTGTCTCATCAATCGCTATTCCGAAGTGGCGTGCATTAGACTCGATGTAAACCTTTACCTTGTCGCCCGGTTTCACGTCAGCCACTGACAAAGGATTGTCGTTTTCATCGACGATTCTGATAGTTTCGGCATTCTGAAGAAGAGTTCTGATGATTTGGCCTTCATATTCCGCTTCAATTAGAATCAATGGCCTTCTTTCGATTTTGCTTCTTCCGACATAGGCTGTTCTGGTTTCGCCTTCGGTATTGACAATCAGCACTTCATCTCCGGCCACCAGTTCGGAGAGGTATCTTGTCTTGTTTCCAGGAACCATAACATAAGCCTGGACAGGCCCTGCATTTACCCTGAATGGACGTGATGCAACATATTCGCTTTCCAGACTTTCTGAGTGAACCAGAAACATTGATTTTGAATAGGATCCTATGAGCATTCCTTCGCCCGGCTTCATCATGTCGGTTGTATCAACGCAGACACGGTCACCTGATCCCAATGGCTTCACATTGGTGACAGTTGCAATCTTGAGTTCATATTTTGCCTGTGACGCTTCGACAACCTCCTGGGCGATTTTCTTGATTTGGTTAAATTCATTAGCTTCAAATATCACGCCATCAGTTCCGTGCTCAAGTGTTTCGAGTGCCACACGGGCACCGTCAAGATCACGGACTGCAGCAATGATTTCAACATCAACCTTCTGCAGGTCTGCAATAATGTTTTCAAGAGGAATGATTGTCCAGTCGGTTCCCACAAGAATGATATAATCTACAATTTCACCAAGCCTTACAGCCAATTGCTCATGTGCCTTATCAGTAATTACTATATATGCACATACTGTTTTTCCTTCGCTTTTTGCTTTTTTTGCATTTGCAATATCAACTGAATCCTTAAAGTCCTCATTCAAATCTATGAATCCGTCTCCTTCACCGTTTATTCCGACCAGATATATGTCGGCATCATCGCTGTTGGAGATTATCTTCACGTTTCCCAATTTTCTGATGTTTTCAATGTCATCCAAATCGAGCACATGGTCAATTCCTGATTCCAATGCTGTGGTAATCATTTCCTTTTTGTCATCCCACACTTCATCAGGTGTTGATATCCAAGCGAACTTGTTTTGCATTATTCCACCTAGTCCAAGAATTTCATGGCTTCGTCAACTTCAGCGTCATGATGGACTATCTCTGAAATTGCACGGGTGATTTTTCCAGGATTTTCGGCCTGGAAGAGATTACGTCCGAACGCAACTCCTGCTCCGCCAACTTCAAGGGAATCCTTTACCATCTGCAATAGTTCCTCATCGGTGTCTATTTTCGGACCGCCGGCAATGACTACAGGCACGATTGCTCCTTCTACAACTTCCTTGAATGAATCAGGGTCTCCAGTATAGTTGGTTTTTACAATGTCAACTCCAAGTTCGGATCCTACACGTGCCGCATGCTTTACGAATTCCACATCATGCTCATTTTCAACTTTCTGGCCTCTTGGGTACATCATTGCAAGAAGAGGCATTCCCCAGTAGTCACAGGTTTCGGCAATGACACCTAATTCCTGAAGCATCTGGCTTTCGGTTTCTGAACCGAGGTTTACGTGAATGGATACTGCATCTGCACCTAACTGAATTGCCTTTTCGACACTTGTTACGGTAACCTTATCGTTTGGGTCCGGTGCAAGTGAGGTACTTGCTGAGAGGTGTACGATAAGACCTATATCCTTACCGTAACCACGGTGACCTTGTTTTACAATTCCCTTGTGCATTAGAATAGCATCTGCTCCTCCTTGGGAGATTTCTTCAACAGTTTCATCCATATCGATGATTCCAGGAATTGGTCCGCTTGACACACCATGATCCATAGGTGCTATTACAGTTCTACCAGTATTTCTATTTATGATTCTTTCTAAACGGATTTTTTTACCTATCATTTTTTACAACCTTTTTACTTATGAATTATATTTTTAGTGATTATGGTATATAATAGTAATTGTACACATTTAGACATTAATTTTAATGATTGGAAAAAAAATTTCAATTATTGTAAACATATAACGTATTAAAATCAATATTTATGTCTGAATAAAAAATAACAAGGCTAAAACAATATTTGGATGAATAATGAGAAACAGATATATAATTAAAGGATGAATAGAAAGATTTATCAAAATTAAATAAATTAAAGACAATTACTATTAAGTAGTAAACATGAATTAAGTGATTTTTACTGTGATGATGACTAGAATAAGATTATGAAAAAAAGATAATCACATTTGATTTCATAATTCTAAGAGGTCCAACAAAAAAATTTTTTCTGTATTTTGATCTTAACAGATATTAAAAAGAAAAAAGAATTAAAACGGAACAAAACGTTGTTCTCTCATTCTTTTCTGCAATTCTTTTTCTTTTTTAGTTAATGGCCTGTCTAAGCTATTTAAAAAATCTTCAGCTTCTTTACCATACAATATAGGAGTATCACCAATAGGTTTTGCCATATTAATACCTCCTTAATTTATCCTAATTCTTAATTTAGCATTAATCATTTATATAATTTGTGATTAGAGAATTATATGATTGTTTTCACCCTGAAAAATTGCTTTGAAAAAACCATACTATTTATACTTAACTATCTTTTGAGTTTTGGTGTCCACAAGTCGAATTCCTTTATCAATGGAGGAATGCCTGAATCATGATAGCTTTCAAGATAACCCGTGCTTGTACGGTAATCCTCATCACAGGCACTTGCCGAATTAAAGAACTCCAAAAGGCCACGGTTCCTTATTGCAGTATGTTTCGGTTTGAATGTGCTTGACCATATATAGAATACCTTGAAAACAGTATCCGGATGATATCCGCCACCCAAATCTATTGCCAATACATCACATGATTGAGTGATCTTATAAACTTCACCAATAATCTCATGCAGCCGAACATCTCCTGGAATGAAATTCACATTTTCGATGTTTTTCATCTCATCGATTGCCTCAGGAGAATTGTCAACTGCAATAACTTTGCAGCCCGGCGAAATCAGTTTTGTTGTGCCTCCCACATGGCATCCCAATTCTATAATAATATCGTCCGCTTCAACCAATTCCAAAAGGTCACGGCGATATTTTTTTACATCATAACTTAACTTAATCATAAACTATCCCAACATTGTTGAGTTTATCTATATGCAAGTTTTCAACTTCCTCATTTTTGAAGACATCTTCATTTTGCGCAAATGCAAATACCGTATTTCCAAGCATACCCATTGAACTACCTAAAATATCAGGTCTGGAATTAAAATAATCAACTAGATTTTTCACTTCATCTGACATCAGTTTTGTCTCATTGGAAAACCTGTTTGAAAAGTCCAGAAAATTTTTCAAGCTCGGCTTTTCCTCAAAGTACTCAAGGTACTTGAGACCAGCATCAGATATTACCTGATGGTGACGGGGATTTCGGATGATGCTTGAAGTTTCAATCCCGCCGAAGGTTTTCCAGGCAATGCAGACATCATGCTCGAATGACTTGATCTTGCCGATTCCGGGAGCCCCCGGCTCAACCCTTAAAACCAAACCATGGCCGGTTTGTGCAATGACATCGCCCAGGCCTGCACCCAAGTTGACTTCAGCCATGTGTGCAATCTGGCCGCACAGTTCGGTTGAATATCCAAGGTCCAAAAATTCGTTTAAGGCAAGAGTGAGACTCAGAGCCGATGCGGCTGATGTTCCAAAACCCGCTCCAATAGGCAGCTGGATATCCTGAGTTACCTTAAAATCAGTGTCGATTTCCATAATCTTTAAAACCTCATCTATTACGGTGGAGTCTCCCTGATTGACATCAATTTCCAACTCATCTGAATCTGATATGGTTGTCCTGACACCTCTGGACAATAAAAAGCCTGCACCGCATGATCCTTTCTTAAGAGTGATATCATGGTCTTCAATAGTGAAAAAACCGGTAATGTGGCCCGGAACAAAAACTGAATTTGACATAATAGATATTATGTTTTCAAAACAATTAAAATTTTTCTAAAAATAGCGGATAAAAAAAATGGAAAAATAGAGAAATGAATCCCTATCTTTTTACTTTGAGTTTTTTGGTAACTACATCTTTGCCGTAGCTAACCCTATATTTGTATTTTTTGCCAACCTTAAGTTTTTTGAGAACGTTCTTTTTGAGCTTAAAGGTTGCAACACCTTTCTTGTTGGTTTTAGCCTTTAAAGTTTTGCCCTTGATTTTGAGTTTCAGCTGTTTGCCCTTGAGGTATTTGCCGTTGACTTTTTTCAGGGAAACCTTGATTTTAACGACTTTTCTGGATTTCTTGATCTTAAGGTTTTTGGCCTTTATGATGCTGTTTACTTTTACATTATTTTTGACAGTAACGTTGTGGAATGTGGCAGTGATAGCGTATTTTGCTTTTTTAGGCTTTGCAGTCGGCAATTTGAATGCAGCATATCCGTTCTTGTCTGTTTTGACATCATATGTCTTGCCATTGAACTTGAATGTAACATTTTGGCCGACAATCGCTTTGCCGTCAACAGTTACATGAACTTTGTATACATCATTGGCTGTGTAAAGCATTGCAATATCCTTATTTTCACTTAAAACAGGTTTGGTTATGTTTACAGTGGTGTTTTGAGCGATTGAATCATATTTATCATCACCGCTATATACTACAGTGACATTATGACTGCCGTATGCCAATTCAGGCACTGTAATGTTTGCCTTACCATCTTTTAAACTAACAGGTCCGATTTCCTTTCCGTCAACAATAACTGAGAAGTTACCTGTAGCATTAGGCAAGTCAATTGAGAATGTCGGTGTTCTGCTTGCATCCTGAAGGTCCATGCTGATTGTATCGTTTATCGGAATGTCAATCTTATTAACGGTGACGTCAACAGTGATTGAATTTCCGAGATACTTATCATTCTCTTCAAAGCTGACGATTATTTGTGTTTTGCCAACCTTAACGGCTTTGATGTTTCCTTTTGCATCAACGCTTGCAATGCTTTCATTAAGACTTGTGAAACTCAATTGACCTTCATGATCCAATGTGGCATTGAGGTTGATTTCATCGTCAACAGTTACTGAAATGCTTTCATTAACCATGATTGCTGTTGGAATCTTATTAACCTTAACGACAACAACTGAAGTGTTAGATGAATACTTATCGCTTTCGGCAACATTCAATAAGACTTCTGCAGTGCCGTTTGAAATACCTGTTACCACACCGGTTCCTCCAATTGAGACAATTGGGGACATGGTAAAGAATATGATTGGACTGTCACTGTTGGTTGAAGCGACAATTTGTTGTTTTCCATCCACTTCAACAGAAATTTCATCATTTTCAATAATGATGATTGAATCATGCTTTTTGACAGCTACAGTAACGTTGACACTCTTTGCAAGGTACCTGTCGCTTTCAGGAACACTTACTCTGACGATGACTTTACCTCCAATGAGTGCAGTGACATTGTTGAGATTGACTGTAGCTACTGATTCATCAAGACTTTCATAGATCAATCCTGCATCGCTGTTTGTTGAAGCGTTGATTAAAACATTGCCCTCGACTTCAACAGCCAATGAATCGCTTTCAAGATCAATGACCGGCTGAAGCTTATTGACGGTTACGGTTACATTGATTTCGCTTCCAAGGTACTTATTGGTTTCGTCAAAGATGATTGTAATATTTGCAGTTCCGCCGATAATTCCTTTAACCATTCCTGATTCATCAATGCTGACTATTTCCGGATTTCTGTTGATGTAGCGTAAACTGCCGGCAACGTTAAGTGTCGCATCAATTGATTTGGTCCCATCAACATAAACTGTTATGTTGTTTGCGGAAATAACAGATTTTGCCTTATTGACTGTGACTGTGACATTCACATCTTTCGCCAGGTATCTTCCAGTCTCGCCAACGCTGACAGTGACATTGACAATTCCGCTTGAAATACCTGTGACGGCATTGCCCTCAACAGCGGCAATTGAAGAATCAAGACTTGCATAAGTCAAACCGGCATCGCTATCGGATGAAGCGTTAATTAACACGCTGCCGTCGACATCAACAACAAGACTATAACTTTCAATATTGATTACAGACTGAAGCTTATTGACAACAACTGTGACATTTGCCTCATTTGCAAGGTACCTTTCAGTCTCATCAACACTTACCCTAACCTTGACTGTACCTCCAATCACACCTCTGACAACATTAGCGTCAACAGTGGCAATTGAAGTATCAAGACTTTCATAATCCAGATTTCCATCGCTGTTTGTTGATGCAATAATATTAACGCTTCCATCGACATCAACAACAAGACTATAACTTTCAATATTGATAACTGACTGAAGCTTATTGACAACAACTGTAACGTTCGCTTCACTGGCAAGGTATCTGTCGCTTTCAGGAACACTTACTGTTATGTTTACAGTTCCTCCAATGACACCAGTGACAACATTACCATCAACACTAGCAACGGAAGAATTGAGGCTCACATATGTCAAATTAGCATCACTATTTGTTGTCGCAATGATATTAACTGTTCCATCAACATCCACTGTTAAAGTTGCACTTTCAATATTTATAACTGATTGATGCTTAATGACGGTTATTGTAACATTAACTTCATCTGCCAAGTACTTATCACATTCAGGAACACTTACTGTTACATTAACAGTCCCACCAACAACACCAGTGACAACTATTCCATTCACACTTGCAATTGTAGAATTAAGGCTCAAATATCTCAAATCAGCATCACTATTTGTTGTCGCTATGATTTCAACATTGCTTCCCACCTCTACAACCAACTGTTGACTTTCAACATCGATTTTTGAGGATAGCTTATTGACTGTCACTGTGACATTCACTTCACATCCTTCATATTCGCTATCTCCTTCAAAAATTACAGTAATGATAGTTTTACCACCAACTATGCCTTTTACAACACCATATTCATCAACAATTGCAATTGACTCGTTATTACTTATATATCTTAATGGACGACCTGTTTCCATATAGGCATTTAGAGATTTGAAACTATACACATCAATTGAAATCGCATCGTCAACAAATATTTGAGAGGATAATTTATTGACCACCACATTAATTGTGATTTTTTCAGCAGCGGCATATTTGCCATTTCCATCATAAGATATGGTGATATTTGCGTTTCCTCCGCCGATTGCGGTTATTATACCTTCATCATCAACAGTGACAACATTTTCATCACTACTTGCATAAGTTAATTCACCCGCTTGAGGATAATTTAAGCTTGCAATAATTACTGATTCATCAAATACGCTTATTTCAACAGGATTTTCGTTATCCACATTAATTATTGTTTCGAATTTAGTGACTTCAACACTAACAGTGACATCTTCAGCTTTAAGATATTTATCTGTTTCCTCGCAGGAAATTGTGATATTGACTAAACCAGCACCAATTGCAGTAATCTCGCCAGTTGCTTCATCAATTGTGATTACACTGGAATTGCTGATTGTATATTTTAATTGTGAGCCATTATGATTTATTGAAGCTCCAATTGGAACTGTATCATCCACCTTGAGTGAAAATGTATCATTTACTTCAATTACTGTTGGAAGCTTATTTGAGATTACATTAACAATTACATCTTCTGCTGCAACAAATTTGTCATCGCCAGCATAAGAGATTGTAATATTTGCCTGTCCCCCGATTAATGCAGTTATTCTGCCGTCACCATCTACGGCAACCACTTCAGGATTGCTGCTAGTGTAAGTTAGTCCACTGGCCCCTGTATGATTCAATCTTGCATTTATCAATTGATTGTCATTAACATCAATTGCCAGTTGCAATTCCTCAACATTAATGGCAGTTGGAATCTTTTTAACTGTCACTTTCAGTGTTGTCCTGTTTGAAAGATGAGTATCAGTTTCGAATACCGCTATAATCACATTTGCAGTTCCTTCACTGAGACCTGTTACTTTACCGTCCCCTGCAAGTGAAATTATTGAGGAGTTGGTTGTGAAGAACAATCCTCCATCATTGTCAGTTGTTGCAATAACTGTTGCATTATCATCAATATACATTGTAATAGTTTGTGTTTCAACAACAATATTGGATGGCAACTTATTAACGGTCACGCTTATTTTTGTACTGTTTGCCAAGTATTGGCCATCTTCCTCATACCTGACGGTTATGAATGCAGTTCCGCCAATGATTCCTCTAATCAATCCTCCATTATCAACAGTCACAATATTTGGATTGCTACTTTCATATATAAGCTGACGGTTATGGCCAACACTTACTGGCAGACTTTTTGTTTCATCAACTTTAACGGATATTTGATTGTCGCCTGTGAAAATTGAAGGCAGTTTTTTAACATTTACAGTTATGTTGATGCTGTTTCCAAGGTATCTGTCAGTTTCAGGGAATTTGATATTCAATAAGGCAGATCCTCCTGCAAGAGCAGTTATTAAACCATTGTTGTCGACAGTGAAAACTGTTTCATTGCTTGATGAGTACTCAGAGTTTGTATGGTCATAACCGATTATGAGAAATTCGATGTTTGATGTTTCAAATACTGTCAGGTTAATCGGTTCGTTTTCATAGTCCGCTGGAAGTCTGCTTACTGTTACTGTCACGGTAGATGAGTTTTCCAGGTATATTTCATTTCCATCAAATATTACATTAATGGTATGTACTCCTCCCGCTAAGGCTATTACCAGACCATCTTCAGTCACATTGAGCTTGGTTGAATCAAATTCATAGTGGACTGAACCATTATGGTCCAGTGTTGAGTTGATTGTTGCATTTTCATCGACGCTTAAGCTCATCGGACCGTTTGTGAAAATGGACGGCAATTTATTGACTGTCACAGTTACATTGACAGATTTTGCCAGATACCTATTAGTTTCACCGACTGCAATTGTGATATTTGCTTTTCCTCCAATTACACCTGTCACATAACCTGTTTCATTGACTGAAGCAATGCCTGGATTTGTACTGACATAGGATATGTCCCCATCACTTATGATTTTGGCATTTAATGATTTGTTTTGATAAACATCAACTGAAATTGGCTCAACATCGATTATTGCTTCGAGCTTATTGACTGTCACTGTAACATTAACCTCACTTCCGAGATATTGGTCATCCTCATCAAATATTACTGTGACATTTGCACAACCTCCAATGACACCGGTAATCACGCCATTGGCATTTACCACAACAATGCCTGAATCGGCGCTTACATAACGTAATTGACGGTTCTCATTTACGTTTGCCCCAATTGTTTTGGATTCATCAACGTAAACGGAAATCTCATTTGCCACATTTATTGTTGATTGTAATTTATTTACGGTTACGGTCACATTTGTTTCATTAGCCAGACATCTGTCGGTTTCAGGCACACTTAAAGTAACGTTTACTTTTCCGCATTTCAATGCAGTTACAATATTTCCGTCGACAGTGACAATTGAAGCATCACAGCTTGCAAATTTCATTTCCCCATCATTATTAGAACTGACCTGAATTAAAGCATTTCCATAAACGTCAACAGTTATTGCAGGGTTTTCAATTGTGAAAGTGGATTTCAATTTATTTACGGTTACTGTAACATTTACACTATCTGATAGGTATTGACCATCCTCATCAAATATAACAGTAACATTTGCAGTGCCACCAATTACACCTGTAATTACTCCTGTGTATTCATTGACTGTGACAATGCTTGGATTTGCGCTTACATAATGTAGTGATCGACCGTTATCCACTGTTGCACTAATATTGTTATTTGCATCCACATCCACTGAAATTGCATTTTCAACTGTTATATGTGACGGGAGCTTGCTAACGATTACAGTCAGATTAACATCTTCGGCCTTTGCATACATATCATTTCCGCCATATGAAATAGTAATGTTTGCCCTACCTCCAGCTTTTGCAGTTATTTTTCCAGTTGTCTGATTAACAGTAACCACATTAGGATTGCTGCTCACGTATAATAAACTGCCTTCATGATCTAAATTAGCCACAATTTGAGCTTCATCAAACACATTGATTTCCAAAGGATTTACAGTGCTTAAAGTTATTGATGATTCTACTTTACTTACCACTACACTTACACTATCGCTTGAGTTAGCATATTTGTAATTTCCATCGTATTTTGCAGTAATTATAGCAGTTCCCTCACCAACCGCAGTTATTTTACCATTTGAATCAACGATTGCAACACTCTCATTACTGCTTATATAATTAATATTTCCAGCAAATGAGACATCAGTTGATGTTAAAATGGCAATGACATCTGAGTTATTACCCACTTTAAGTTCAAGTTCCTTATCACTTGTAATAGTGGTTGTAGTCTCATATTTGGTTACTATAACAGTTAATGTTGCAGAAGAGTTTTCATGTGTAGCATTGCCACCATACTTGGCGGTGATAATAACCGTGCCGTTTCCTTGAGGATTAAGTACACCGGCATCCTTGTTTACGGAGACAATACTTGGATTGCTGCTGTAATATTCTACATTTCCACCAGTTACATTTACTGATGCAGATACAGTATATGTTTGTTCTACTTTAAGTGGAAGAGTGTCTGTGTTAGGCTCGTCAATAGTTACTTTAGTTTTAATTCTATTTACAGTGATATTTACTGTTAGATTTTGACAATTGAATGAATTTGAATCATCATAATATAAAGTCAAATAAACAGTTCCGCCTGTTTTTGCAGTGATGGTTATGTTTCTTGAAGAATGCACCTTATTTTTATCAATATCAATAACCTTATTATAATCATATTCATTAGTATTATTTAAATCTACAAACTTTAAATGAGACAATGAAGGAGTTGTATATCCTGAATGATAAGTAACCCCCTGCAAATCAACATTTAGTTCAACAGTTAAATTAAAGATATCATCAACATTAACTGAAATATTATTTCCATCCAAATTAGTTATATTAATAATCACAGGTATTTTTATAATTTTTACAGTGAAATATTTAGTCTCAGCAGCATCATGGTATGCATCGCCCGCATAAGAAACAGCAATGATTGCTTCACCTTCAGCATATTTTTTCACAAATTGAAACTTATTATTAAATGTATTAATAGCAATCTCAACTGCATCAGGATTAGAACTTTCAAATATTAACTTGCCTTCATGATTTAATGTTGCAAATTGACTTAAATATGGATTATCACCAAAATACAAGAATATAGTATCATTTAAAAGAGTAATGAATGATTCTTGTTTAACAGTAATGTCAATAATATATTCAAAGCCTAGGATATTTGTATTTATATTGGCACTGCCTATTTCATTCGCAGTAAAATTAAATTCTTCATTAATAAATACGCTTTTTTTATCAAGTTCGCCAAATTCTGAAGTTAATGTAATGTTTAATTTAGGCAATCTATTATAATCAAAGTCAGTGATTTCACCAGTATCAGTATCATATAATTGGAAAAACAATTTTGCAGTTGAGGAATTTCCAATATACATTGTTGCTGATTCGAGCGTGGAGTTTATAAATACCCAATTCTTTGGTTTTCCATTTTTAAGAGTATTTAAATTGTTTTTATAAAAATTTTGATAATTTCCAGCAATATTACCCCACCAGTTGTAATCTGCAACTGTATTGCCCTCTTCATTATTTATAACATAAGAACCTCTGTTATTCAGCAATACAGAGTTATTTACTAATAAACTGCCACCATCTGAATCCTTGAAGTATATTGTACTGAAACCATCTTTTGAATTATTGATAAAAGTGGTATAATTTATGGAACTTGCTGAATTTCTGGTACTAATTCCAATGGCACCTCCTTCACGGGCAGTATTATTAATAAAAGTACAATTATCTATATTGAAAATTGCATTTTCAACATCAATATAAATCGCCCCACCATAAGCAGCAGCGGAAGGTGCCGCATTGTTTATAAATGTTGAATCCTTAATGTTATAGTTACCACTATTTGCAACTATTCTTATTGCTCCTGAAGCATCATAATAAGTTAATGTTCCAATGTTATTCGTAAAGGTACAATTAATTACATTGAACTCAATTGGTTCAGTATTGTCAATTTCCAGATTAATTGCACTACCCTTAAATGATTGGCCATTGACAAAGGTAATGTTTTTAAATGTGACTCCAGTGGCCTGTACATTAAATATTCTTGCTTGATTTCCTGCATCAATTTTGTGGCCTTTACCATCGATTGTAATGTTTTTATCGATTACTATACCCTCTTTCAAATATTCATAACCTATAGTGTATGTGTAATCCCTATCTAATTCAACAACGGAATTTTCTGGATAGCTATCAATTAATTCTTGTAATTTTGTAAAATTACCTTTCTTAATTTCCTTTGACACATTTATATCATCATTATATGTTACATTTAATAATCCAGAATCAGAAGTCAATTCATATCTGAGATTGAATTTACCATTTTTAAGAATAACTTCATCAGCAGGAATTGTTAAATTTTCATTATTTGAAATTTTAAGTGTAACCTCTGGAACACCATAATAAGAATAATCTGTGATTTCTTTTGAATCTGCATCATATCCATTATTTATGTTAATAACTGCAGTGTCTTTAAATGAGGTCAAATTAATATCCAGATATCTCCAACTATTAATAGTTACTGCAAAATAGATATTCGGTGATTCATCATAGTTTTCTATTGTATTTCCAAACCAATTTCTATCTGCCGTAAATGTGGAATACCCCATTAAGATATACCTTCCAAGATTATCTAAAAATATACAATCAGAAACACTGGCAGGTGTTTGTGTAGATATAACAGAAGCATCTTCACCAATATTTTTTATAAATATTGATGAATCAACATCAATTGTTCCGTCTTGTGCATATATTGCTCCACCACCGTAACCACTTCCGGTATTATTAACAAAAATACAATCTATAACTTGACACACGTCTACCTCATCATGATAATAATCAATTGCACCACCATAACTAGCAGTATTATCCATAAATCTACAATTGCTAATTATTCCTTTAGAAACACAGTAAATTGCACCCCCACCTTTAGTAACAGTGTTATTAGTAAAGTTACAATTAGTTATTAGATGATTATCAGAATGATATTGAAGTTGAATAGCGCCTCCATAATCAGATTTACCATTTACAAAATTAATGTTATTCAATTCAACACCAACATTAGATTTTGCTATATTGAAAATTCTTGATTTAGCCTTTGCATCCAATGTATTACCATTACCATTAATGGTTATTTTCTTATTAATGAGAATTCCATTAGTAATTTTATCTTTATCAGAATAAGTATAATTTTTAGTTAATTCAATAACATCTCCTGCTGAAGCAAATGAAATTATTTGCTGTAAAGCATTGAAACTTCCATCATCAACAAATTCCATCTCTTTTAATAAAATAACCTCATAACAATAAATTTTAATAAATCCTGTGTAAGAAATTAGCTCGTATGTGAAAGTTGAATCCTCAATACTGTTAAAACTAATCTTATTTTTACTAGTTGTTATATTGTTACTTTCAATATTACATATTATATTTGGCAATGCGTAATTAGAAGTAAAAACATTATTGCCGTCATATAAACTATTTAATGATACTGTAACAACAGAGTTATCATCATCAATAGTCATATTTAATAAGAACCAATTATTTACAGAAGTTCCTTCGGTTTTACTAATGTTTGTATTGTAATTTTCAAAAGTATTACCCCACCAATTACTATCAGAAATAACATTACCAGTTCCTTTAACATTAATCGAAGCAGTATTATTTATAAAAATAGAATTGCTAATATTTCCAGTTGCATCAATGTAAACAAGAGAACCTGTAGCAACATTTTCTACAAAAGTACAATTAATTATCTCAACATTATTTGCTCTTGCATAAACTACAGAACCCTCATCACCAACGGCATTTACAAAGTTAATATTTCTTAAAGTAATAGAGTTAGATTCATTATTAATGTAAAATATATTGCTTAATCCGTTTGCATTAATAGTATATCCATTACCGTCAATAGTTATGCTTTTGGCAATTTCAATTCCATTTGTGATAGTTGTGTCTTTTGTTGAACTATATGCATAATCTTGATCTAAATAGACGACACCCTCAGCGGAATTTTCTATGAGATCTTTTAATACTGTGAATGTGTTAGGCCTAATAACCTTTGATAGGACTACTCCATTGTAACTTACTGTTATTGAGTATTCTTCGGCTGGTTGGAAGCTAAAAGTTGATTGTCCGTTATTATCCAAATTTAACTCTACAGTATTTGGAACTGTAATGTTTATTCCTTCAACATTAAGTTTTATTGAAGGTAATGCATAATTAGAACCATCCTCATTCTTCAATGAAACAGTTGCATCACCATTTTCTTTATCCACATATAAATCCAAATAATACCAATTATTAACAGTTACTCTATTGTCTACATTAGTAGGTCGTGATTCTTTATTTGCAACAGTATTTCCAAACCAACAATTATTTGCGGTAATGACATCTATATCATCATTAGGCTCAATATCAGTGCCCACATTATTAATAAAAATTGAATTAAATACATTAGTTGTTGCTAAATTTAATACACTCCCTCCTGTTGCAGAATTATTTATAAAAGTACAATTTACAATTTCTGAAATTCCATCATATTCATATACCGCCGCACCACCGTATTCAGTAGCAGTATTATTTATAAAAGTACAATTAATAATTTTACCATCTCCCCCATCAGGAGCCCAATAAATTGCACCACCATAACTACTCTTACCATTTAAAAAAATAATATTCTTAAATGTGATATCATAATTACCAGTTAAATATATAGAAAAAATACTAGATTTTCCTTTTGCATCAATTTTATGGCCTTGACCATCAATTGTTAAACTACCAGGGATATTAATACCCACAGTACCTGCATCTGTGATAGAATATTCATAATCATTTTCTAAAAGAACAGTCCCTCCTATAGCACCAGTAATATTATTTCTTAAATCAGCAAAGGTTCCAACCTCCGAACTTTCACCATCACCTAAAATATCTCCATCGTTTTCCGTTCCCAAACTATTATGATTGATTGCATTTGCAGTTTCTGCAACATCAGCAGTAGCATTAACCGCATAATTTGAACTATCAGTTGCACTTACTGAGGCAATCAACAAAAAAATGCATAAAACTGATAGCATTATTATTAAACTCTTTTTAATATTCAATTTCATCCCTCTCATAAAATAATTAAATAGAGATTTAATCTCTATTTTTTAATTTTAATTTTCTTGGTAACCTTGTCTTTTCCATAAATTACTGTGTATTTGTATTTTTTACCTACCTCAAGATTTGAATAAATATTCTTTTTAAGTTTGAATATTGCAATTCCTTTTTTATTTGTTTTTGCTTTGTATTTTTTACCTTTGAATTTTAAAACTACCTTTTTGCCTTTCAAGACCTTATTATTCACCTTATTCAATTTAATATTAATCTTTTTATATTTTGATGATTTTTTTACCTTCAGATTTTTAGCAATAATAATATGGTTGAATATGATTTTATTAGTTACTTTCACTCCCTTATACTCAGCGGTAACTGCATATTTGCCTGCAGGCAATTTAACGCTTATTGATGCAAAACCATTGCTGTCCGTTCTTGCATAATATGTTTTGCCTTTCACCTTGAATGTGACTGTTTTGCCAGCAACAACCTGAGTGTCTATCTTCAACTGAACTGAATATTTGGCTGTTGCAGTATAGATTGCGGACACATCATTGTTCTTATCGAATTTGACTTCTTTAATGTGAACGGTCTTTTTTTGTGTAACTGCAGCATATTTGTTATCACCAGAGTATTTCAAGGTAATCTCATGGTCGCCAGGTGACATGCCATCAACATTTATTGTCGCTTTGCCCTCTATAAGGGTTTTGGTCTGGTATTCTTTTCCATCAACGAATACGGTAAATGTCCCTTGTGCGTCTTTTGACAAATTGATGGAGTATGTTGTGTCCTTACCATCTTCCTCAACACCCACATCAAATTGTACAGAACTTGCATCCTTATTTACGTATACTGTTACTTTCTGTTCGCATGCAAGATATTGGGGATTTCCTTCAAACCTTACGGTTATTATTGTCATCCCTTCGCTTCTTCCTTGAAGAAAGCCGTTACTGTCAACTGCAGCTATGTTTTCATTGTTGCTTGAATATATCAAGTATCCTGCTTGTGAAGGCATTAAGGTCGCATTAAGGTTTATCCTGTGTCCCACTTCTATCTCCACATGGTCGTTTACTGAAATTGAAGTTGCATCCAAAATCACTTGAACGGTTACCTGCTTGATTGAACGTGCGTATTGCTTATTTCCCTTAAATTCAACGTTGACAAATGTGGTGCCAGTATTAATACCTGTGATTCTGCCTGTCTGACTGTCGACATATGCAATACTCGAATCACCTGAGGAGTACACCAAATCACCGACATTAGGATTTAAGGTAGCATTTAAAACGATTGTATTACCTTTAATCACTGGAGTGAATCCAACTACACTGATGGATGTTGGTATTGCACTTACCCTAACAGCCACGTTTGCTTGGGACGGTAGATAATCCTCGCATCCTTCATAGCTGACGGTGATTGTCGCAACACCTTGGCCAACGGCACATACCTTACCATTATTATCCACTGTTGCTATTGACTCATCGTTGCTTTTAAATTTTATTTGACCGTCATCAGGATAGTTCAATGTTGCATATATTGTTGAGTTCTCAAACACTTCCAAATATATATTTTCAACATCAGTTGTGATTTTGGTTGCCTTTGCAATGACTGTTACGTTCACTGTTGCAGAGGATCCTGAATATACCTTAGTTTCATTGAAAGTGATGGTGATTCTTGCGGTTCCTTTCTTAAGTGCTGTTATCTTACCATCCTTAAGAGTTATTATATCCGGACAATCAATTGAATAAACTAAATTCAAGTTTAAATCAATGCCACTTTGGTCAACAATGTGTGCATCCAATTTTTGAATGTCTTCAACTGATAGCGTAATGTTATCTTTGACTTTGATTTGAGTGATTCTTTTTGTGACCTTGACGGTTAACTTTTCGCTGAATTGCTCATATCTTTCGTTTCCAGCATAGCTTACTGTTATTTCGGCAGTTCCTCCGCTTAAAGTCTGTATGAATGTATCATCCATTGAAATAACATTAGTGTCATTACAATTGAAAGTTAAATTATTTCTTAGTTCCTTGTAATTTAATTCGAAATCAATGTATCCATTGAAGCCTATCTGAATAATAGCTTGACTTCCATTAATTTGGATTAAATCATCACTTATAAATTCAATCTTTGGCTGCAATTTGGTTGAATTAATTTCAACGTCGACTTCAACCGGCAGATATATGTCATCACCATTGAAACTTACGGAAATTTTAGCCAAACCGGCCTTATGAACTGTGACTTTACCGTATTCATCAACGGAAACAATGCTTGAATCATTGCTTGCATAGTTCAATTTGCCACTTGATGGAGTTAAACTAGCGTTTATGTTGAAAGTGTCGAACGGATTAGCTGAAATTTTATCATCAACATCAATTTCTGATTTGAGGCCTTTTACTCTAATTATAACATTTTTGATTACAGGCAAATACTTGCCTTCGCCGGCATAGCTGATTGTGATATTGGCCACGCCAATTTTAAGCGCATTGAATATTCCATTTTGATTAATGCTTACAATGGATGAATCATTGGAATTGAATGTTAGCCTGCCGCTATTGTTTGGACTTAATGAAGCTGAAATTTGGTTTTGGCTGCCCGCATCGACTTCAATGTATTCATCTGCCGTTATTGTTGATTCCACTCCAACCACTTTAATATGAACATAAGCAGTGCTTGGAAGGTATTTGCCTTCACCTGCAAAACTGACAATGATGTCCGCTTCACCAAATTCATTAGCTGTAATGCGTCCCCTCTCATTAACGCTTACAACAGTTTCATTTGTACTGGAATATGTCAATTTACCTGATGAATATGGGATTACTACCCCTCCAACATAAAGGCGTTCAGTTCTGTTGATTTCAAAATTGCCATTAATATCAATTGAAGTTTCCACTGCGGTAACCTTAACATGAACAATTGTTGAACTTGGAAGGTATTTGCCTTCACCGGCAAAACTGACTGTGATATTTGCTTCGCCAACACCAATAGCTACCAATACACCATATTCATTGACTGTAACCACACTCATATTGGAACTAGTGTAGTTTAATTTGCCTTTTGCGTATGGAATCAATTTAGGGTTTATCTTACCTCTTTCGGACAGGTTCATCTCAACATTGTCATTTACTTCAATTACTGTTGAAACTGCAACAACATTAACCTCCACGGTTTTTGAAGAAGCAGTGTAATTCTCATTTCCAGCATATTTGACAGTTATATTGGTACTACCAATTTTATGAGCTGCGATTAGTCCATTCTCATCAACAGTGACTATCTCTTCGTCATTACTGACATAAATCAATTGGCCACCAGCAGGAGTAATTAATCTTGCAGCGATTGAAACGCTTTCGGTGACATTTAAGGAAATATTATCCGGAGCGACGATTTCACTTGGAATTATTAAAACATTTACATGGACTGTTGTACTGTTTGCCAAAAATCTGCTGTTTTCATTATAGGAGATTGTTATTGCAGTGTTTCCAACTTTTAATCCTTTAATATTGCCATTTTCATCGATTTCAAGAATTTCCGGATTTTCAACCACATATATGAAGTTTCCATTTAATAATGCACTTATTGGAGAGATTGTAGCTCCGATGTTGGTTGAATTGCCGACATAAATATAAATTGTCTCGTTAGCTGAAATGTTTGTTTGAACTTTTGATTCAACCACTTCAATGGCTACGGTCTTAATGGCTGATGCATATCTTTCAGTTTCATTATAGGTGATTGTGATATTGGCCTTGCCAATTCCACAGGCCACAATGTTTCCATTGTTGTCAACAGTTACAACGCTTGTGTTATCGCTAAAGTAATTTAATTTTCCATTAATATGGTTTAGAGTTGCATTTATGTTATCTGTCTCACCATCCAACAGTATTATTTCAGATGGCGCATTAATTTCAGTTGGTTCAAGCACAACCCTAACCAATACTGTTTTGGAAGATGCCAAATATTTATCGGTTTCATTGAAATTGATAGTCACTTCAACCAAACCTAGTCTGTTTCCTGTCATACGACCATAATTACCGATTGTCAATATGTCAGTATCATTGCATCTGTACTCAAGTGCTCCGCTTATCGGCGCATTTTGCCATTCGGAAATCAGACGCACACCAATGTATTTACTATTTTTATTGTATACTTCAATTTCATCAGCAACATCAATTCTGGTTGACCCCTTTTGGACGGTGACAATCACAGTAGCATTAGACGGCAGATATCTTTCAACGCCTGGATATGAAACGGTTATCTTGGCAACACCCTCTTTCATTGCGTTCATATATCCCTTATCATTGATATTAATGACACTAGTGTCATTACTTTCATAAATCAAATTGCCGACTTTCGGATTTAACTTGGCGCCAATGTTTTTAATCTCTCCCACATGCAAGTCAAAACTGGAATTGACCAAGATATTTGTTTCAATGGATTCGACAGTTACAATCATACTTGCACTTGATGATAGATATTTTCCATAGCCAATCAAATCAATGGTTACATTAGCTATACCATTTCCCACAGTTTCATATTGACCATAATTATCCAGAAAACGAATGACATTAGTGTCATTGCTTGTAAATACTAAATTGAATGAATAATTTGGAGTTATGGTAAAAGGCAATATTCCAGTATCCATACGATACAAATTCAAAGTTTCATTAACGTTGATTTTTGTTTGAACTGCACTGACCTTGACAATCACATCTACGCTAGATGGCTCATATTCATTATTTCCTTCAAAGTAAATTGTGACTTTTGCCAATCCCTGACCTGTGGCTGAAACTCTACAAATGCCATATTCAAATTCTGCTGTAGCAATATCAGTATTATTGCTAACACATTTTAATTGACCTGCCTGACTTGGATTCAAATAAACATAAATCAGATGATCATTATTTAAATCGAGATCAATCCAATCAATATCATTATCATCAATGCTAGTTGGTTTTCTGTTAACTTTAACTGTGAAATTCAATTGTGAAGGTTCATAATTGGCATTGCCTGCATATGTTACAGTGACCAATGCCACTCCACTAGAAAGAGCCTTATAATAACCATTAGAGTCCACTCTTAAGACTTGAGTATCATTACAGGCATATGTAACTCCACCACTAGCCAAGCCTGGCCTAACTGATGCTATGAAACTGCCGGAATCGCTAACATTTAAAGAATCCACCTCATAGATCAATTCTATATTTGTTTGGGTGCGAATAACATTGACAGTAATAGTTATATTCGATGGAAGATATTCATAATCCCCTTTTAGATTACATCCGGAATATTTTATTGTGATATTTGCAGTTCCTGCTTTCATTGTAGTTATTTTGCCCTGATTATCAACTTTGACAATGGATGAGTCACTGCTTTGGAAAGTGAGATATTCAGTGAGGAAAGGAGTAACGTCCTCATGGTAAGGGCGTATTGTATAGGACAGATAACTTGTTTTTCCGATATTTTTTATAATTGACTGGTTTGCTTCAATCCAAGACATTTTTTGATACTTGAATGGAAGAATGTATCTGACATTTTCATATTCAGCAACAAGATTTCCCATGAAATAAGTGGTTGTTCCCTCAATTGTTTCTCCAAGCTCCACATCATTCTTGATTATTGTTAAGTTCTGGGAGGATAATTTCAGACTGATATGAGGTAACTTGCTTGAATCATAACTACTGATTGTTTTTATAGAATCGTCATATTCCATGAAATTGAATTGAGTAACAAAACTGCCCGAATCCTTATCATATATTGGATCAGTTGCATTCAGGAATATCCATTTTGTCACGTTAGCCCTATTGTCAACATCAGGCATGTTTGCATGATTATTCCAAACAGTTCCATACCAGTTATCGTTGGCATCTAATCCGCCGAAGACATTACAAATGGCTTCACCATTATTGTTTAAAAATATTGAATTACTTATCTTTCCATTGGTATACCAAAAAACAACTCCGTTCAATGGAGCCGTGTTATTAATGAATACAGATTTATCGATATTTCCACCATATAAACAAAATACAGCAGCACCATCCTTTGCTTCGTTTTCTAGGAATATTGAATTCGCAATGGATATATAATTAGCGCATATTGCTCCACCGCCCATTTTTGAATCGGTTGCTATGGCAACATTGGCCTTGAAAATACAGTTTTCAATGCTGGAAACAACATCACTAGTATATCCATTATCATAAATTGCCCCACCATATTTTGCACGATTATCGGTAAAATTACAATCAATGATGTTTGCTCCAGCACGAAATACGTATATGGCACCACCTGATCCTTCAACAGAGTTTGCTGCATTATTTTCAAATACTGAATTAATTATATGTGCACCGCTTTCATACCAGTAAACGGCACCACCTACAGAATAATCATGAGTGTTATTGATAAAGGAACAGTCAGTCACATAACCGTTGCTTCCACTCCAGTATAATGCTCCACCACCTGTCAAACCGTTTGCATGGTTATTGATAAATGAACAGTTCATCAATCTTCCGTTTGGAGATTGCCAAACCATTCCTGCTCCAAAGTCCGTTTCTCCACCACCATTACAGTTACCATTAACAATCTTGAGATTTTTTATTACAATGCTTCTTGAAAAAGAGTTTACTACAAATACTCTTGATTTGCCTGCTGCATTAACTGTGTGACCTTTTCCATCGATTGTGATATTGTTTTTATAGGAAATTACAATTCCCTTGGTAATTGTATCCCCTGCACTATATACATAATCACGGTCAAGTGTGATGATAGTATTGTTTCTTGCATTTCTTATGAGTTCCTGCAATGCGGAAAAACTTCCAAAATTGATTGTTTTGGTTACATTGACATCATTATAACTGGCAGTGATAGTTGCAATATCATTTATAATATATGAAACTTTAGCAACACCCGTAGAATCCAATGTTATATTATTAGATGTAAGAGTAATATTAGTACCTTTTAAGTCAACATTAATTGCAGGTAAATTAGTTGCAGAATGTATACTGGCAATAGTACTATCATCATCATATAAATTATTTATAGATACAGTAAGGTCAGTATCTCCACTATCTACAATAACATCCATATACAGCCATTTGGTAAATCTTACTTGATTGGTAATTCCCGGCTTTACGGATTTATTGTCATAGGTATTTCCCCACCAATTATAATCAGCGAAAAACATTGCACCCCATGAATCAATAACATTTGTTGGTTCACCCAATACAATAGAATTGGTCATATTAATATATGCTGATACATAGTTGGATATTGCACTACCATTTGATGCCTCATTATTTACAAATAGACTGCCTTTGATATTAACATGGTTATTCCAGGGTCTATTTTCATTAGCCAAAGTACCGTATATTATCAATGCACCACCATAGCGGTTAGCAGTGTTTGAATCAAAAATACAATTCAGTATATCATGCCTATAACCATAGATAGTAGCCAATGCACCACCATTATCCGCCTTATTGTTGATAAAACTTGAATTGTAGAATACTGTGTAGGAATCAGGATAGGAATAAACAGCTCCACCCCAATTTGATGCAGTATTATTTATAAAAGTACAATTTATAACTCTAAGATTATCTCCATATCCATATATGGCACCTCCACTACTGCCAATGGCAAAACCATTAGCGAATACTATGTTTCTCAAGGTAACTGCAGTTCCGGTCACATTAAATATTCTGGATTGCCCATTTCCATCAATGGTATGTCCCTTACCATCAATAATTGTATTATTTTGACTGATTACTATACCCTTACCATCATTAAATGATGAAGTATATATATAATTTCGGTCTAACTCGACTGTTGAAGATCCGCTGTTGACTAAAGCGTTTAAATCTTCAAAACTTCCTGTGTCACTTAAAATTTCATTTTCAGTATTTAAGCTTAAATTATCATCATAATCATTGTTCGTTTCCGTAATGATATTTGTATTGTTGTCTTCTGCAGATACAGAAGCAATATTAATGAGTATAAAGCATATTAAGCATATAACAGTTATCTCATTTTTAAATTTCAAAACAATTTCCTCCCATTTTTATACCAAAATCGGTCGATAATATTATTAGTTTTATAAAAAGAGAATATATATAATTATTGCAAAATTGCTTTTGAAATGAAATTTTTTAAAAAAAAAAGAAAAAATGTTATGTGGAAAAACATAACATCTACTAATTTTTGCGTCTAAGAGACACCGCTCCTAAACTAATTAATACCAATATTAATGCAAATAATGGATTTCCTGTAGCCCTTTCATCATATCTATGGCGCTTCTGATGGGTTTTAGCAGTATGATTTTTCCCAATATCATGATGCTTTTTGTGATGTTCCTCTTCTCCTTTTTCAGGATGATGCTTCATTTTTACAACATTGGTAGTGTTGGTACAGTTTTCGGTTATATTGGTAATATTGTTACCTGCCCGAACCTTATTGCTCTTTTTACCGGTAGCTGTAGTAATGAAATATAATATAAGCTCTTTTGTGCTTTCATTTACCTTTAAAACATCATTGTATTCCCATCTGTGATTGCCTCTATATGTCCAAGAGTGTGTCGGATCGACATAATAATCGTAGTCCATGCCACCACTGTATTCATTATCAACAATATAAACTCCAGTTATATCACATTCGCCCTCATTTTTAACGACGATTGTGAAACTGATTTCCTGGCCCAGGTAAACTTCTTTTTCATTAGAAATTTTTTCCACAGACATTTTTGGTATATGTCTTGTTCTTGTTGTATTAGTTGAATTTGATAAAGTAATATCCAAATAACCTGAAGTGACATTATTTCTTAATTCACCAACAGCACGGGTACCGAATATTATGATAAAGCTTGCATTTTCTCCAAGCCCCAATTCATGAGTCAATACCCATTTTCCATTATTTTTATATTCCCAATTACCTTTTTCCGCTTTCCAAGTATTGTAGACTAAACCTTCACTGTAGTCTATATCTTCAACAAAGACATCAGTGAGTTCCATATTTCCTGTGTTTGTTACTGTTATTCTAAACTGAACATCCTGGCCAACAAGGACTGTCTCATTTATTGTATCCTTTGTTACAGTTTCATTATATCTTGGTGTAAATTGACTACTTTTAAACAGAACCATATTCTGGTTATCTGTAGGTGTCAGGAACAACTGCATATCATATTCCATTTTTGTCCCATTCGGAAGGATATATGATGTCTTGTTGATAGCGAAGCTCGGATCATCGTTGAGTCTGAGGATTTCCCTCACAAAGGCATTGTCTGATTCCCAATATCTTGAATCTGAGAAAATCCAAATGATAGACTGTGTATCATACTGGTCATATCTGCCAGGATAAGCATCCTTCAGATAGAACATTATCTTGAGATAATCGGACACAAGACTTCTGTCGATTGAATTTGTGATATAACTTAAGTCAGAGGTAATTACTCCTTCAGTATGTGCAGGAAGGAACAAGTGCTGTTCAACACAATATTGATTGTAACCGGCATATTTACCGGATTCAATGAAGTGCTGGCTTGAATCCTGACCGTTTAATATATCAACCGTGAAATCATTTACCGCCTGTTGTGAAAATACAAGAGATTCACCTTCAGGAATGAAGGTTTCATCATCTATTTTGAATCCATCAACAACTACCAGGCTGTTTCCACCATGATAACCTACATTATCCTTAAATTCTGATTTAGCTATATCGAAGCTTAAAGAGAAGATTGCTCCTCCGTGATTAGCATGATTATACTGAAAGGTACAGTTCTTGATGTGTGAGTGACTTATTGAAAGTGCACCACCATAGTTATCCGCCGTATTATTGAAGAAAATTGAATTCAAAAAGTAATTGTCATTACTTCTATATCCAGTATTGATTGCTCCACCACCGTATCCGGTTGCAATATTGCCGTCGAATATACAGTGATCTGCAGTCATGTTATAATTACAGCAGATGGCTCCACCGTCAAATCCAAAATTTTCATGGAATCTTGAATTTTTAATGTTGACGTGATTACTAGGATATAAATCTGATGCTGTTTCGGCAACAGCCAAAATAGCTCCACCTTTAAGTCCGCTGTTGTGAGTGAAACTGCAATTATCAATATCCAACTTATGGGTGTTGGTAATTGCTCCTCCACCTTCATTAATCTGGTAGGAACCACTGTTAACTACAACATTATCGTTGAATGTCGAATCCTTAATGTTTGCATTTGAAGAGTATATCGCCCCTCCCAGCCCCTTGAAATCCAGGCTGGATGAAGAGTCCTTTGGTGTGTTTGTAGTAACTCTGTTTGAATCGAATGAAGACCCTGTCACTGTCAAGTCCTTTGCATAAATTGCACCGCCATGGTACAAAGCGTTATTGCCGTCAAAGTCACAATTATTGACAGTTATGCGTCCAGATGAAAATGAACCTGATGTGGCTATTGCTCCACCGTACTTTTCAGCACGATTATTTTCAAATTGACAGTTATTTACTGTTAAATCTCCACTGGTTAAAAGGACTGCACCCCCATCACCTTCGTTAGAAGTTTGTCCATCTACAAATCGTATATTATTCAATACTACAGATCCACCCTGCACATCAAACATACGTGCAAGATGACTTCCATCAATGGTACAGCCATTTCCATTTATTGTCAAACCGGAAATACTAATACCATCCTTTAAACTACTACTGTCCTTAGTAGAATCATATTTATAATTTCTAGCTAAGTCCACAACACCATCATGCTGATTGTTTATCAAATCAGCCTGCAAATCTGTGAATGAAGCGGTTTCTCCATCACCGATAATTTCAACATCTGTACTTTCATGAGTTATAGCTAAATTTTCGTCATTATTTACATCTGAATCCATTGAAACATTTTCAGCAGCTGAAACCATCCCAACGGACATAATTATCAGTATTAAAAATACCAATAAAACATTCAGTTTAACATATTTCATTATTTCCCTCAAACCGAGAGACCAAACCAAATATCTAAACCAAATCAATTTTCCATTCAATAATATAATTTAAGATTTATTTCAGTTTGAAACTTATACAAATAATATAATCTAATCATGATAATGCTTTAGCAAACGAAGTATAGCTAACCGAAATCAATTATATTCATTAATTAAAACACTAGACCAAAAAATACCAATCATATCAGTTAAACACTTATTTAACAGAAATTCGATTTTGTATTTTAATATTAGATTTGTTCAACTCAATAAACATAATATTATATTATTTAAATTTTCAGGAATAACAACAGTATTATTCCGTATTTATTATTTTTAAGTATTTTTTAATATAAACATTTCTATAAATATTTTCATTTATTATTATCCGATTTTTAAACAATATTAAAATTAAATATACAAAAATTCGTGATTTTTATTTAATAATATTGAATTTTTAAAATTATTATTAATTAGAATGCAGTTATTCCCAGATTAATTAAAAACTTTTTAATAAAACTGTGAATTTTATAACAACATAATTATTATAAACAAGCATATAACAAATAGTAAAAAAATGCCAATTAATCAAAATTTCAATTGAATAAATAAACAGAAAAAAAATCCTGCTTTTGATAAAAATTAAGAAAAGAACAAATTTAACAAAAAAAATTAAATGTTTTAGCAGAATTCATTTGTTCTTACAGCACCCGAAAAAGAAATTCTTTACTTTTTGAGTCTTGGATTTGCTCTTTTTCTTTTCCAGCTCTTGCCTTTCATGCATATGCCTTCTTGCTTCAGCCATATCACTCATGATTTTACCTCAAAGTAATTTAGTTATACCTAAATATTACTTTGGAAAAGATCATATATAAAGTTATTCATTAATCCAAGCTTCAACAGTTTCCTTTACATCATATACATTGGCGCCTGGAATTGACAAACCATTTTTTATGTCTGCACCATCGCACAATTTTGCCAAATCCTTCTGTGATGAGCCAAAACCTGATCCCTCATGTGTAACAAAGGGTTTTACGGTTTTGCCTGAAAAATCCAATTTTTCAAGTTGGGTAAACATCGGCATGGGAAGTGTGCCCCACCAGTTGGGAAAACCTATGTAGACAGTATCATATTCTGCGATGCTTTCCAAAGTTTCCCTGATTTCAGGCCTTGCATCTTCCTGCTGCTGCTTTTTGGCAACATCAATGCATTCCATGTAGTCTGCAGGATATTTGACTGCCGGTTCGACCTTGAAAAGATCTGCCCCGTCAAGTTCATGAATGTATTCCGCAATGACTTCAGTGTTTCCCTTTTCAATGTTTTTGAGTTCTCCTCCGAAGTAGTTTTCACCGCTTCTAGAAAAGTAAATTACAATGCTTGACATATTATCACCTTAGTTGCGAGTAACAACAATCATAATTTTAAAAAAATAATAAGAAATAGTCTATTGACTATTCTTTAATTGAACGGGCTAATTCTGCACCTTTTTCGAATGCTTCCGCTAAAACATCTTCATCAGGTACAAACAATACATCCAATGTATCGGTTACTGTAAATCCAGCTTCCTCAAGGTCACGTTGGAGTTTTGCAACAGCTCCTCCACCCCAACCTTTTGATGAAAAGATCAAAGCGCTTTTCTCACTGCCGGTTCCCTTGAAGTTCACGCAATCCAACCAGTACATCATGTTACCGATTCTTGGGAAAGGCTTGTTCATCATTGTAGGAGCACCGAGGGCAATTGCCTTGGAGTCCAGGATATCAGTAATCACATCATCCGGACCGTCTTCCTGCATGAAGTACATTACAGCTTCAACACCTTCGCTCATGATACCTTCAGCGATTTGATAAGCCAATTTCTCAGTTGAATGATGCATTGTATCGAAGATAACAGTGATTTTGTCCTTGCATACGCCTGATCCCCATTCGGAGTATTTTTCAACGATTGGAGCAGGGTTTTTCCAGATTTGACCGTGACATGGCGCAATCATCTTGATGTCATTGATCAAACCTGTGCTGGTCAATTCATCCAATTTCATCCTGAGCATTGGGGAGCCTAAAGTCACAAGGTTAGCATAGTATTTCTGTGCTTCCCTTAAAAGATAGTTTGTGTCATAATCCTCATCGAATCTTTTGGAATGAGCCACATGCTGACCGAATGCGTCATTTGAGAAGAGTATTCCCTCTTCTGCTAGCAGGGTGAACATGCTGTCAGGCCAGTGAAGCATTGGAGCTGAGATGAACTTAAGGGTTCTTCCGCCAATGTCCAATTCATCGCCGGTTGCAACAGCGTTGATTTCCAGATCACCGAAATTGTGATATTGGGCTTCCAAAAAGTTTATACAATTTTGTGATGCATATATTTCAGCATCAGGATTGTACTCTGCAATGGTTTGCCTTAAGAAAGTGGAATGGTCCATTTCAGAATGGTTTTGAACAAACACATCGATTTTGAAATCTTTGCCTTCCTGTTCGAATGCGTCCTTTACTCTTGCATCGAACTGTTCAAACATTCCTCTGTAAACATTATCAATCAATACGGTTTTTTCTTCACCAAACACCAAATATGCGTTATAGGTGGTTCCAGGAATTCCATATCCATGGAAAGTCCTGCTGTGCCAATGGATTACACCAACCCAATAAACACCGTCTGCCATTTTTACTGCTTTTGCTTTCATTTTTATACCTCAAAATTTTAGGTTGTATAAATATATATTCTATATTCTATATAAATTATTATATGACAAAAAGAATTGATTTACATATGCACAGCCTATTCAGTGACGGCGAATTACTGCCATCAGAACTTGCAAGAAGGGCCTTGAAACTAAACCATGAAGCAATAGCAATTACAGACCATGTGGATTGGTCAAATGTGGACACAATACCTGCCATTCAGGATGCAATTGATGACATCAACAGCAAATGGGACATTACTGTCGTTTTGGGTGCTGAAGTGACTCATGCCCCATGCGAATCAATTGACGGTATTGCAGAGCGTGCAAAGGAATTGGGCGCCAAGATTGTTGTTGTTCATGGAGAAACATTGAATGAACCTGTTACTCCCGGAACCAACAGGGCAGCAGTTGAGTCCAAACATGTGGACATTTTGGGCCATCCAGGACTGATCACCAGGGAAGAGGCTGAAATTGCAAAGGAAAATGACATCTATCTTGAAATTTCCGCAAGAAAAGGACACTGCCTTGGAAACGGCCATGTTGCAAACATTGCACGTGAAGTGGGAAACAAGCTGCTTGTAAACACCGATACCCACTCACCGGACAACATAATAACCTTTGAAAAGTCATACGAAATCGCATTGGGTGCTGGATTGACACACGATGAGGCAATGAAAGCTATTGTAGACAATCCTCGCGAATTACTTTCCAAAAAAGGCATATTATGAAAGCATCAAAATTACTGTCAATGATTAAAAAGGATTTAGAAAGTTATCCTATCGATTATTTAAGAAACAAGGTAACCGATCCAAGGTATAAGGATCCCCTAACCAAAAAGCTCGCCAAATACAACAGTGAAGTCTATGATGAAATTTTCGCTTTGGAAATCGCTGACGATTTTGAAATAAAGGACGGCGTCATAAAGAACATGCGGGCAGACATCGGCTTTTATTTTGAAAGGTATGCCGGAGGGGATGATGAAACCAAACGCTTCACCGAAAACATATCACTGTATCTGGCTTTGATTGCAAAAAAGCCGATGCATCCATTCAGTGAAGACAAAGGTGATGACGTATACCACTCAGACGGCGAGTACTACTGCAAACCACGCATGACAGCAATTCATGACGAAAGGTCACTCTGCAGATACTGCGTATGTAAAAATGTGGGATTCAGCGGGATGTTTTACTGAATTCCTCATAATCATCTGAATTCAAAACATCCAAAAAGAACCTCTTTTTTACAGGACCGAGTTGAGTCAAGAAGTCCTCATAATATTTTGTTGATTTAATTGCCTCGTAGTCCCTTTTAATCAAGTCAAACATGTGCGACTTATATTTTAAAGGCATGTCCCTTAAAGCAAATCGGGGACCATTGATTTTATAGGCAAGCAGGTCAAACTTGTATGCATCATACCATCCGTTTTCAATGAAAATCCTCATCAGCACCTGGCCGGCAGGCACAGTGTCAAAGAATTTCTCGTCAACCACATTGGTGATTGATGATTTATGCTTTCTTCTCACATACAGATGCCTATTGACAATTGAAATCCTTTCGGCCTTGAGATATACATAGTAAAAGAATGGCATGTCCTCAAAGAATATGCCTTCAGGGAATCTGGCATCGATTCTTTCGAGAAAACTCCTATTGTAGATTTTTTGACATACCCCAACAGACAAGTCAAAAATGGATCCTGGAGTTTCAATTGGTTTGAATGTTCTGTTTTTAAATGACTGAAGGGTCTTCAGCTCGAACCAGTCATTTTCATAGTATCTCTCGCCATCAAAATTGATCATCTTAAAAAAAGTCATATCCGCATCGAATTTTGTGATTTCCCCATAAGCGACTTCCAATGCATCGGAGGTGAACCAGTCATCAGAATCAAGATACATCACATATCTGCCTTGAGCTATCTTTAAAGCATTGTTTCTGGCCGCACCGGGACCCTGATTCGATTGGTTGATGAGTCTGATCCTATCATCTTTAAATGAATCGATGATATCCTTTGAAGAATCAGTTGACCCGTCATTTACAATGATTAGCTCAAAGTCTTCAAATGTCTGCACCAGAACGCTTTCAATAGATTTTCTGACAAATTCCTCACTGTTGAAAACCGGCAGAATAACTGATATTTCAGGCATAATGCACCACCAAAAAGTCAAAATGTAGATAAAATATCTGATTTAAAAAATAGATTAAAGAATTTCATGCATAGTTCCCTGACAATAAACATCAGAGAAATGCATGATTAAAATATTTTTATCTGTTATGAACGTTTTTCTTTCCAACTTTTGCCTTGTTTCCGGAAAATTTGGTTTTAATTACCTTTAAAGAACCGCTATGTTTAAATATTGCTCCACCGGTTGTAGCGCGATTCTTCTTGAATACACATTTGATTATTTTCATGCTCTTCTTCTCAAGCATGATTGCTCCACCAAGATGTTTCAATACTCCGCCGTTCTTTTTATTAACGGTCCATGATGCAACCTTTTTGGCAACATTTCCCTTGAAAAGACATTTGCTTATTTTTGACTTACAGTCCTGTGAGTAGAAAACACCACCCATTCCGGCTTTATTGCTAATGAATTTGCTGTTTTTAATGGTATATTTTGTCTTAAGGCCCATCCATATAACACCAGCACCTTTATATGCACTATTGCCCTTGAATTCACAGCCGGAAATTGTAACCTGAACCTTGTTTTTATTTATGCTGAAACTGTCCATAACTCCTCCGTCTTCATAAGCATGATTCTTATTGAATTTGGAATTTTTCATGACCAGTTTCTTTCCGGTATAGCAGATGGCTCCACCGTCTTCATAGATTGCCTTGTTCTTTTTGAAAACACATTTATTGATTGTTAAAGAATTGCATGTTAATCCATAAATGGCACCTGCCGCATTGGTAGCCTCATTACCTTCAAATGTACATCCAGTTAAAGAATTGCTTAAACATGAACTGTAATAGATTGCCCCACCACTGAATTGGAATTTGGTAGCTTTCTTATGACTTTTCAATGCTTTGGAAATACATTTATTCTTTTTAAAGACAGTGTTTTTTATTGATGAAGATCCCTTATTCATCCAAACTGCACCACCATAACCCTTTTTATCTGAATTTACGATTTTATTGTCACTGAAAATTGAATCGGTTATGGTCACCTTTGCATTGTAAGTAATAATTGCCCCACCCCTTAGATGAGCAACATTATTATTAAAGTTACATTTATTAACGTTTAATTTACCGCCGGAAAGGTAAATGGCCCCACCATTTTTAGTGCCCTCGTTACTAGTGAAAACACAATTCTGAAGATTCAAATTGCTGTTTACAGCAAAAATAGCTCCACCCTTATCATGTTTACCATTCTTTATGACAATGTTTTTTAGGGTTAATGAATGGCCGGACACCTTAAATATTAAAGATTTCTTTTGACCGTCAATGGAATGGCCCTGACCGTCGATTACAACATCATGTTTTATGACAAATGGTGTTGACACCTTAATATCTCCGGTTAGGTAAACATTCTTGTCACCACTGTTCAAATCATCAGTGAACTTTTCAATCGGAGATCCTGATGAACTGTCAGAATCAACACTTAAAAAAGCGTTTTCACTGTTATGCAATATTATTTCATCCTGAGAAACGGATAAAAATGAACTCTCATCATTTACAGAAATTTGATTATTATCCGCAGAAATAATATTATCATTTCCGTTTAATTCCATTGTACTATTATCATCTGATACCGCGCAAACCGCATTTGCGCAACAGAACAATAATAACAGCAACATTACTATTGAAAAATATTTAAATTTCATAATATTATCACCATTTTATACATATACTATTGTTAAAATGCTTTTTAAAGTTTTTGAATAATCCCATACATTAAAATAAGAACACCATTATAATTTTTAAAAAGATTTACAAACATTATCAAAAATTTAATGCAGAATGCCAAAAAATTATAAAAAGAGTCAACATTGACACAAATAATTTCAATGCATTGTTAACACAAAACTGGATGGCGACAGAAACAGCTATTTCCAAACCTTTTCAACAATTCTTTTTGAGGCATTGCCATCTTCAATACTGCAGAATCTTTCATAGAAGGCATCATATTTATCCTTATATTCCTCTTTTAAAGATTCGATATTTTTAATTGAATCAATTACCTCTTCAGTTGTTTTCAATAATGGGCCTGGAACCTCTTCATGAATATCAAGATAAAATCCTCTTAAAACATTCTCGTATTTTTCCAAATCATACGTATAATATAAAATTGGCCTTTTAAGGTTGGCATAATCGAAAAATACACTTGAATAATCAGTAATCAAAATATCTGCAACTAGATACAACTCCGCAATATCATCATATCTGCTTACATCAAAGGCGAAGTCTTCAACACCACTCAAATCCAGGTTATTTGATATGAAATAATGGGTTCTAACCAGAACAATATATTCATCACTTAAAGCTTCCTTAAGCTTATCCAATTCAAGCTGCAACTTAAACTTGACACTGCCAATGTCAACAAACTCGTCATCACGCCATGTTGGAGCATACAGGATGATTTTCTTATCATTTGGAATATTCAACCGAGATTTGATTTCATTGACCTTGTTTTCATCCGCATTATAGAGGATATCATTTCTCGGATATCCTGACTCAAAAATTTCCCTCTCATATCCGAATGAGCTTTTAAGGATATCTGTAGTATAGCGGTTCGGTGAAATCAGATAGTCCCATTCTTTTGACACGTCAATATATGAGTGCTTTAAGAATGGATCTCTTGTGTGGACATTGCCGATGTCGAGACCCAACTTCTTGAGAGGGGTTCCGTGCCAGGTTGAAACAATTATCTGGTCCTTTCTTTTGGCAAGCACAACTGATTGCCTTCCATTGATAATCCAATATTTGGAGCGTGCCACTTCCTTATAAAAATCCAGAGAAAATCTTTTTACCTTTTTGGGGTTTCCGGGAACCTTTACATTTTTATCGTTCAGGACCCAGACATAGTCAAATTCATCGGGATAATTCTCATACAGATATTCATACAGGTATTTCGGACTGTCTGAGTAGTAGTCTCCCCGAAAACTGCAAAAGATAATCTGCTTTTGATTAATTTCCTTTTTATTGAAAATCTTATAATATATTGCAGCCTTTATACGCCACATATTATCCATTTCAAGAAGCTTGCTGAAATTGATTCTTAATTTAAGCAGTTTCCTGAGTTTATTCTTGTCATGAGATTTTAAGGCTTTAAGCTCCCTTTTCTGGTAAAATGATAAATTTTTGAAATCCATATCGGCCATCAAACCAACCAGCATGTCAAAATATTCATTTCTCCATTTTTTATTGGGATTGGCATAAAATTTATCTGAAAAATTGGAGTAGTAATATTTAAAAAGCTTTGATGAGAATTCATCCTTCAATCTTTCAATATTGATGTTTTCAATCGCTTCTTTAAACTTTTCTGCATAAATCAGAAATGTATCCCCACCCATTTCATCATTGAGCGATTTCAAATTGATTGGGTCATCACGAATCCTTTTTGCATAAATCGCATTTTCAACACCGACAAATGACTCCATACGATTCAAGGCATCAATCATGAATTCATAGTCACTTTGATAAACGATTGATTCATCAAACAGCAAATTGTCAATTTTATCCCTTTTTATCAAACAATGCAATGCTGACAATATCTCAAAATCATTTGTCTTATCTCCAACAAGCAGTTTAAATGAAAATTCGTCATCAGATAATTTGTTTTTAAGTAATGGATATCTTTTCTTTTCGGCAAGCTTGTCAAGCTCTTCAGCGAATCTTTCCTTAATAAAGCCCGTATTGATTCTTTCACCATTTATAAAATCCGCATTGGTATTTTTGGCAACGTCAATGAGTTTTGACAAAGCGTCCTGATAGATGTAATCATCACTGTCGATGAAATAAACGTATTGTCCTTCAGCAATTTTTAATCCTTCATTTCTTGCTTTTGAAACATTAATGCTTGAATCGAAGGATTTTATGATGATATTTAAGTCATCATATTCTTTCAATAAATCGTCAACGCTTTCCCCAGCACCATTCAACACCAAAATTATTTCACAATCATCAATATTCTGTTCACGTAAACTGTCCAAACAGTCCTTTAAATATCTTTTAACCGTGTCAAATGGAATAATAATACTAATAAATGTCATTCAAATCCCAATTATTATTTAAAAATTTCTTTAAACCAAACTTCTTAATTAATTTTTGTATTGTACTTTATATATAGTTTTAGAAAATGAGAATATTGAGGTTCAATGTGGCCAAACCTTATCGACAACCCTTTTTGTTGCATCTCCATCTTCAAGACTGCAGTATTTTTCACAGAATTCTTCATATCTTTTCTTATATTGATCGTTAATATTATCCAAATCGCCTAATGCTTCAATGACCTCATCAGTGGTTCTCAATATAGGTCCCGGAACCTCATTGTATATGTCGATATAAAATCCTCTGAGTTCCTCTTCGTATCTTTCCAAATCATACATATAAAACAGCATTGGGCGCCTTAAATTTGCAAAATCAAAGAAAACACTTGAATAATCCGTAATAAGCACATCAGTTATTAGATATAATTCTGCAATATCGTCATAACGACTTACATCAACAGCAAAATGTTTATAGTCGTCAACATCCGAATCGGTTATCAAATAATGATTTCTAACCAGAACGATATACTCATCGCTGATGGCCTTTTCAAGCTTTTCCAAATCAAGTTTGAGTTTGAATTTTACCTTCCCCACATCATAGGAATCATCATCCCTCCAAGTTGGAGCATATAATATGACCTTCTTATCATCAGGCAAGTTCAATTTTTCCTTGATTTGACTGATCTTACTTTCATCGGCGTTAAACAGGATATCATTTCTCGGATAACCGGTTTCCAGTATTTCGCCATCATATGCAAATGCCCTTCTGAAGATTTCAGTTGAAAATCTGTTAGGGGAGATGAAATAATCCCATGCTGACGAATCATGAATATAACTATCTTTTGTTCGGGGATTTTGAATATAAATATTTCCCATATCAAAACCAAGTTTTTTAAGAGGTGTACCATGCCATGTGGAAAGTAAAACTTGCTGCGGTCTTTTAACCAGCCTGCCGGCCTGTCTGGTGTTTACAACCCAATATTTGGATGTTGCCATCAGTTTGTGATATTTCAGTGAAAACCGCTTTGTAGTTATGGGATTTCCAGGAATCTTAGTCTTATTATCATTTATCACCCAAACATACTCAAATTCATCGCCATAATGGTTATGCAGATATTCATAGATGTATTTGGGGCTGTCGGAATAAAAATCTCCGCTGAAACTTTCAAACATGATTCTTTTGTTGTTTATCGGGCGCTTGTTGTAAATGTTGTGATAAAGAGTGTGGTAAATGTTTTGAGGATGTTTAATGAAATTCAAAAGCCTGTTGCATGTTACCCTTATTTTTGAAAGCTTTATGGTCTTTTGCTTGTTTTTTGATTTCAATGCATTTAACTCAAAGTTTTGAATAAGATTGCCTTTAAAGTCATCGGCAATCCCCATGAATGCATCCAAAGCTTCAATCGGCTGCAGGTGATTTGTTTTTGAAAATGTGTAATAATAATATCCAAACATTTTTTGAGCCATTAATTCCTTAAACAGATCTGATTTGATGGCGGTTTTGGCCGCCTTATACTCCTCAATTGATTTGAAGATATAATCGTCACCGATTTCCTGATTCAATGAGGGCAAGTTTATAAAATCATCACTGATTCTTTTGGCATATACCGCATTTTCAACACCTTTAAAGGAATTGATCCTGTCCAGCAATTCCACCATAAACGGATAATCTGCGAAATATTTTTTTGACTCGACAAATTTTAAATCTCCGATTACATCAAGTTTAATCAAAGCATGAAGAACAGACAATACCTCAAGGTTATCATTTTCGCCAATGACAAGACGCATTGAAAATTCCTCATCGGAATACTTATTTTTCACGATTTTTGCATTGTTTACGCTGAACTCTTCGGAAAACCTGTTTTTTATATAGTATGTTTCTATTCTTTGACCATTGATAAAATCAGCACCTGTTTTTTTAGCACACCCAACAAGTTTTGAAAGGCCATCCTTATAGATATAATCATCACTGTCTATAAAATAGACATATTCTCCGCTGGCCATTTCTAATGCTTCGTTTCGTGCTTTGGAAACGCCCATCTCATCGGCATATGTTTTCACTATAATATTGTCAAAATCACTGATTAAATCATCAATATTTTCAACTGCCCCATTAACAACGAGTATAATCTCAAAATCACTTAGATTTTGCTCCCTTATACTTTCAAGGCAGTCTTTAAGGTATCTTTTACCTTTTTTAAATGGAATAATTATACTTAGAAAAGTCATATTTCACACAGGTTTATTTCTTTTTAATGATATTAAACATTTGAGATATTTCATCACTGCCGTCTGTCAAATCAATGAACTCATCAAAATGAACATCGGGAAACTGTTTTTCAAACGATCTTTTAAGAAGTGCCTTTGAGTTTTTCTTCTCAAAAAGAGCGGGCGTTAAATCGAATCTGAATGGAAGGATTTCAATACTTTCAGGAATAAGTTTAAAAATTCTTTCATGATTATTTGAAATATTGTCGTCCCACTGCTTATATGTTAAAAATGAGTCAAACCCATCTACATCAATTTGATTCAACTTATCAATTAACGAATCATTAAGGTTTCCGGCATAAATCAGAAGCCTTCTATTATCGCCTGAAACATGTTTGACAATGGAAGAGTTTTCCCCTTTAATAATGGTCCTTAAAATGTTTTCAACCGCATCGGGATTGTCATATTGACAGAACTTGTCAATGAATTCGCTGTCATCATAATCCTTATCCGAATTCAATTCCCTGACCAGATCATCAACATTGGTGACTTTTGGAAACGGCAAATCCTCAAGCGGAAAGTAAAATCCCCTATAGGATTCATAATCTTCTTCATCATAGCTGAACAGTATGATTTTTCTTTTCGTATTTGCAAAGTCAAAAAACACGCTGGAATAATCCGTTATCAAAACATCCGCCATATTCAAAACATCATAAACTTCATAATCTTTGGGAAATGCTCTAATATGATCAAATTTTGAAAAGTCAATTTGTGAAGCATTTAAAACATGCAATTTAGCAAACAGAATCTGATTCTCACTTAATCTTGAATCAATCTCATTCAGATATTTTTCAACATCATCCCTTTGGCCTTCGTCATTTCTATCCATCAATACGCCTCGAAATGTAGGCATATAAACAAATATTTCATAATCGTTTAAATTCAGGTCTGATTTCAGTTGGGACTTTGTGAAAAAAACAGAGTTGCGGGGATATCCCTCAAGCAATATTTTGCCGGGATAGATCTTTTCAATCATATATGCATTGAGCATCTTATCCATCATGTAGTCATTTGGATAAAGCAGATAATCGCTGGACAAAAGAGGATGCTGCACATTTCCAACTCGATGCTGCTCAGCCACATTGTCCCTGCCCATTACCTTTAGTGGAGTGCCGTGCCAGGTATTTACAAAAATCTGACCCTGTCTTTTAACGTATTTTGGCCTTATTCCGGAATCGGTGAAAATATACTTTGCCTTTTCCAGGGTTTTGGTTGCCGTCGCCTCCTTGGTAATGATTTTATCTATCTTTAAATTGTAATTTTTCTGAAAAGCCCTTATTTTATCTACAACATGAGGCTTTGCATGAACATGAACCTTAAAATCCCCATATTTTCCGGTTGATAACTCCTCAACAATTCTGAATATGTTTCCGGTGAAATCCAATCCGTCACGGGATTCCAAATAAATCAGGTCATTATCCAAATCGCTATTGTAATATGTGTTATAAATCATTGAATTTACAGCACCATCTTTTAAATTAAGCAATTTAGATTTAAAACCCATTTTCATCACAAAAAAAATTATTATCAATAATAGTCATTATTTATGAGACTATTCATATCATTTACAGATAATGATTTAGAAAGCGAGATTAATAAAACTTTGTGTTATTTTGAAGATAGTGAAGCAATATTGGCGAAATTGAGAATATTTATTTTTTCATTGATTATCTGAAAAGACAGAAAACGAGAAAAAATTAAAAAATCAAAAAAAGAGAAAATAGATGGATACAGCGAAGATTGCATCAATCATAACTGTACCTACCATCTAAGGACAATTATTTAACTTTAACATATAACTTGTTATTGATATTGTAATTGGTATTATTCAATATAACAATGATTTTATGCTTTGCCCTTGTTAATTTGGAAGTTTTAATGTTCAAAACTCCTTTGGAGTTTGTTTTAATCTTGTATACCTTGCATTTTTTGCCTGTATAAACCTTCACTGTGAATTTTGTCTTCTTGATGAGTTTCTTTGTTGCCTTGTTTTTGATTGTCAGTTTGATTTTTGAAGGCTTTTTGACATTCTTCGAATATGTTATTTTAGCCTTGTCCTTTACTTTAGTCCAGGATTTGACAAAGGAAACTCCTTCACCGATTGAAACTGTGATTTCGGATTTGGCTATATTGACCTTGAAAGGTACAATGAATGAAGCATATCCGTTGGAATCCGCTTTTACCCATTTGGAAGTATGGGATTTCGGTCCTGTAATCTTGATTTTTACATTTTGCTTTACGGACATCTTCCAAAGGGAAGTCAGCTTAACCTTTATTTTGACACTGCTTGAAGTGTAGGTGTACTGATAAACCTTGACGGTGAATCCTCCGTAAACCTTTGCAGCTGTACCGGCAGTATTTTTTGAATAGGTTAGTCCGGACATCTTGAAAGACTCGCTGGTTGAATATATCGCTCCGCCTTTTGATATTGCATCATTCTCTACAAATGAAGAAGAAGAAATTGTGTTTCCCTCACTTGTAAGGTACAGGCTTCCACCGTTATTGGCTGAATTTTGATTGAATTTGCAGTTTGATATTGTGATAGGGTCATTTTCAGAAAAGATTGCCCCACCATTCTTTGCAGCATTGTTTGAAGTGAATTTGCAGTTTTCTATCTGGAATTCTCCGAAATCAGCAAATATTGCTCCACCATGCTTTCCGGCATAGTTCTGATTGAAGTTACATTTTGAAACCTTTACCTTTCCCAAATCTGAATATATTGCTCCTCCATAGTTTTTGGCATTGTTTGAAATGAAGTCACAATTCAGAATGTCCACATTTGAAAAATACTTTCTGTTGAATACCTTTATTTTGATTGCAGCACCGGAAGTTCCGTAATTTTCTATGAATTTACAGTTCTTGATTGTGGAGGATATGCATGCATCCAGTTCCAGCACTCCCCCTGAATGGGTGTTAATATTGTATCTGAAGGTGGAATTATCTATTTCATTGCTTCCCAGCTCATCGGTATAGATTATTCCACAGTTATATACCTGATTATATTCAAACAGGCAACTCTTTACAAGCAATTTGGATAGCTTGTATTTTACATCATTAAAACTGACAACAAGAATTGTTGACAGGTATGCATTGTTGTTTCTGAATGTTGAGCGGTACAATTCCAGATTGGATCCGATACGGGTAATGATTGCGCTGCCCATACCAGCCTTGAATTTGGCCCATTCCAAATCACTTTCACGAACTGCAGTGTTGTTTTCAAAAAGAGAGTCATAAATCTTGACATCCGTTTCGCTTTGGGCATTTAATGCTCCTCCATCGGAATTATAAACTGTATTGTCCTTTAAAATACAGTTTATAAGAGTCAGATTAGAGTTTTCTCCTAAAAAGATTCCTGCACCGCTGCTGTTGGAATATGCATTTTTAATTATGAGGTTTTTCAAGACAACATTACAAAATGGTCCTATATAAAATCCTCTTGCAAGATTTGAACCGTCGACACAGGAATAGTCTTCACTGCCTGAAATGGTGATGTTTTTTGATATTTTCACACCATCTATCAGTTCTTCGTCTTCTGTATCATTAAATTTATAATCATCAGTCAGATTTAACGTACCATCATTTTCTGTTTCGTTTATCTGGTCACTTAAATCCGAGTATGTTTTTGTCGCATTTGAGTTTACATCATGATTATCTTCAGCATGAACAGCCGCCATGCCTATAAATATAAATAAAATAACACAGATTAAAATTGTTTTTTTATTTAAATTCATCAAATAATCCCTCAATTTTTATATTTTTTACCGGATATGTCAAAAATTGACATTATCCGAAATATGTTTTTTAAAAGAATATGTTTATTTTAGTATATAAAGTTAATTCCTTTTATTTAAAGGCATTTTGAAAAATTTAAGGGTTTTTTAAAAAAAAATGTAAAATAAAATTTAAGTTTATTTAGCCCCAATGATACCCTTGACATAAGGTACCCTGTTCAGGACTGCCAGAATTCCCATCGATCCGAATAGACCTATCAGAACTGATACAATAATCAATAGACCATAAGGCATGGTTGCTTTCGGCAATGCATATCCGGATATGAAGATAAGTGGATAATGAACCAGATAGATTCCATAACTGTATTTAGCCAAGCTTGAAAGCAATTTTCTGAATGCATTAAATTTAACTTTCAAATTGAATTTTGAGAAATTCTTGAATATTATAAATAATGAAATGGCAATCAATGTATTGAATATTGAATATCTTTGGAAACATGAAATATTGGTCGGAGATGACCTTAAATACCCGATATATGTGGATAATGCCGCTACAACAATCAGAACAACCAAAGCAAGATAAGGGTTGTTCAAGAACTTCCTTTCAGTGTATCTCAGATAATATCCGCATACAACCAAACCTATAGGGCTTAGGAAATAGCTAAGCTTGATAGGGAAAGCTTGGTTTAGAGTAAAACTGAATATGCATGTTATCAACCAGAAAACGAGGAAATATTCAGCTTCCTTTAAGTCCGCATGCAACAGCCATCTGTTGAAAACCGGCATGATCAGATAGGTTCCAAGAATCATCCAGAAGAACCAGTTTGCATTAAAACCATAAACTTCACCCATAAATGCACCGACTACAAAATTGCAGAGGTAACCTAAATCATATGCCTTTACAACATGACTGATGCCTACAAGTGAAAGTATTATGAATATTATGATGAAAATTATATTCCAGAATGCAAAGGGATAAACAATCCGCGGAATTCTTTTTGACAGGAATGGCTTGATTTCCCATTCACGGCCCAGTGACAGCGCACCTGACAGCATTAAAAAGAGCAAAACACCAACTCTGACTGGATTGTAAATTATCTGTGATACCATCCAGCTCATTGTAGGGCCTACCCATGCATTATAAATCAAATATTTGTATAGTGTAACAGTGTGAACAAGCACTACACAGGTAATAGCCAATGCCCTCAGGGCATCAAAATAAAATATTCTCTTTGATTTTTTTTTCGTGCCATTTTCCGCCATACTATCCTCTGTCATTTATTTCTTATTTTAATCACTTATAAACTTATTGATAATTAATATTATCATAATTATACAGATTTACACAGAACAATATCACGAATTTAACATATGGATAAATTTAAAATTGTAATATTGCCAATGATAACAAAATCTGTCCCGTTTGAAAACAGTCCTACTTCAACACACATAAACCCTCATAGGAGATACATTGACATTAGTCTTTGGAAGATATTCAATACTATCAATATAATCTGAATCGATTAGATTTTCGAATTGATAATTAAAATTTAAAGTCAATTCATCATCTAATTCATTAATCTCATTAAGTTAAATTCGAATAAGAATCAGTATCATTTTCAACACGGATAACATTTAATGTTAAACATATAAATAATATTTTTAATAATTTATAATCAAACTCCATTTAAGTTAAGTTTTCTTTGTTCTCTTCTACCATATCTTTCATAATGAAGTAAAGGATTCATTCCATGCTGTTTTACATCAGGATTACACATATGATACTCATCAGTGCTGAAATTAGGACCCGGATTGTATCCTTTTGTATAACCTACATGCAAATAATGGTAAACAGGATCATCATAACCATTTAAATCATCATAAGTCTGCAAATACCAATCTTTATCAAAATATGGTGAACTTGAAATTAAATCATAATCATTTTGATGTTGTTCATCAGTTAAACACATTCTTCTTTTTTCTTCTCTGCCAAATAACTCATAATGGACCAAAGGATTTTCCAAAACCCTTTTAACATCATTATTGCACTCAAAGTATTCATGTGTACTGAATTTAATACTTGGATTATACCTTTTTTTATATCCGATATGTAGATAATGATTGACTGGATCTTTATCTTCGTCTAAAATATCATAGGTGCTCTCATACCACTCCCTATCAAAATAAGGAGAGTTCAAAATCAAATCATAATCTCGTTTATTTTTTTCTTCAATTGAAAATATTCTATTTTCTTTTTTTCCATATTGCTCATAATGAATCAAAGGATTCAAACCTTTCAATTGAACATCCCTATTACAGGCATAATAATCCTCGGTATTGAACTTAGGGCTAGGACTTAATCCCCTTTCAAAACCAATTAACAAGAAATGAACAACAGAATCTGTATTTTTTTCTAATTTGTAAGTATCTCTATACCATTGATCATCAAATAAATCTGAATTTAAAACTTTAAAATAATCATTCCATTTAGGAAAAACATTGCTAAAATTAGTTTCTTTTAAAAAATAATAAAATTTATTTGCTTTCCGCCTATATAACTCATTTAAAATAAATTTAATTTGATTATAAATTGACATTTCTACAATTGTGAAAACTCCTTCATACTGCTTTAATTCATTTTTATAATCTTTGAATGTGAAAATATAATCAAAATTTTCTAGATAAATCCATTTATCTAGATTATCTTTTACAATCGCAATTTTAACAATAGACTCATCATGCTTTAACATTTCAGGGTTAAAATCATAATCCTCACAAATAACAATTTGTTTGGAAAAAATACTACTTTTCTTAAAAGAAATTCTTAATTTAAATTTCTTAATTAAAATAAGAATCAACTCAGTTGTAAAATCTTCAACCTGTTCATAGTCTTTTAATTCCTGAAAATCAACAAAATTATGTCCTAATAAATCATCATCTTTTGTAAAATATGAAATATTGAATGATTGATAAATATGTTTATAATCATATTCCATTACATCATAAGTAAATAAGTAATGTTTAGTATTTTTTTCTTTTAAATATTTTTTTAAAGCTGAATCTCCCGCAACTAAACTAAATAAATTATTTTTAATTGATATAAAATCACCAGTGAATTGTTAATTAAATAAATTTAATTTAAACCTTACATAATTATATAATCATCATAATATTTAAATTTAAAAATGATATCATCCAAATTTACAAAATATTTCTACTTACGATATTGATAATTTTTCTTCTAAATAATACTCAATATTTAATATTTTAATACTATTGTTTCCATTTTATCAGTAATCTGTAATTTTCAAAAATTTTATAAACCGGAATAAAATCACTAAATTCAATATACTCTCTCATAGAGACGATATTTGCCCTTATGGTAAACCTCTTTATAATTTTTATCATCCAGTTTTTTTACTTCCAAAATTAGATAATCGTGATCATCTGGATTAAATTCCGTTACATCTTCTCCCCATTTTAAAATATCTTTATTTAAATACCATTCAAAAATTCTCAATTCCCTATATCCCATGAAACTTTTAGATTGATAATCATCATCATATTCTTTTATAAAATTACAAAAATCAATTCTATCTAAACCATCCTGATTTATTTCCACAGTATTGGTAAAATTAAATACCATAACTAAACATAGGACAATTAAGATAATTGGAATTACCTTAGATAATTTAATTCTTAAATCTGATTTTGAATTTCTTAAATAATTAAAATTGTTTGACTTAAGTTTTTCTTTTAAACTATTTTCATCATCAAAACCAGTATTTATAAATTCTAAAATATAATCAAGAGCCAAAATTACAAAATAAATTAATGCTGGAAATGCAGGTAGTAAATATCTAACACATTTTATATTAACATAAGATACAACAACAAGATAAAATGAAAACAAAGCAAAGCACATTATAGATAACGAAAATTTATCTTGATTAATTGGTAAATTTCTACCTAATGACATTAATATAATACATATTAACCATAAAGCCATTAAGGTAATTAAATAATTAAATTTGAATCCGAATCTAGATACAATTGCTAAAATAATTATTATACTCAATAATATCCCAAAAGAAAATTTATTTCGATATTCAATATGTTTAAAATTTACTTTGAAAAAATTATAATTTTTAATATAATTTATACATTTTAAAAATATTCCACCAAACAATATCCCCATTATTAAATAAGCAAATGGTGTTGCATCATTAAATATTTCAGTGAAATTTTTATCAAAAGAAATCCAATTACAAGATAGTAATTTTAAGAAATTTTTAATATAAAATAATTTATCATTAATTTTATTTACATCCACTGTACTAGAATACCCCTTAATTGATCCACCCGCCATTGAAAAATATGAGATTTCTGGGTAAAAACCTAATAACAATTTGAAAATAACTAAAAATATTATTACTACAAGAATTGTTGATATAAATATCCATTTAAATTCATTACTCTTAAAAAATGATAAAATTTTCATTTTAAAAGCAGTTCTATCATGAAAAAGAGATTCAAATAAGTTTACTAAATCATGATTTTTTAAAATATATAATACAATTATACTTAAAATATACGCCGTTGCAAATCTTGTGAAAAAAGATACACAAAACATTATAGCAACCAATAAATAATATTTATAATTTTTATCAACTGCCGCTACTGTAAAAATTAGCGTCCATAATATCATAGAAACGGCAGGAACATCAAGCATTCCATTTGCAAAATAGTACAATGATAAAGATAGGCTACTGTATAGAATTGCTCCTAAAAAACTGAGTAAATTTGAAAATCTTATTTTTAAAAAGGTGTACATACCAAAAATTCCAAAAATTCCAAAAATTCCGGTTACAACAAAAATAGAGTTAATATTTACAAAACCCATTCTAAAAAGTAAAGAAGTGAAAAATATAATCACCGGAGAATTTTGAATCCAAAACCCACCTAAAAGATGATTTGAATTTAGTCCCGCAAGTTCAAGTGAACCAGCTAAATATGCATAAATATCTGGATTGAATGCCCCTCTAGTTTGATGAAATTGAATCATGAAAAACATTAGCAAAATACTAAAAAAAGATAGTAAAATTAAATATTTTTTATCACTATGATTGATATTAATATCATTGCATAATCTATTTAAACTCAATTAATCACTCCCAATATATTATTGTTTATTCATGACCATTTAAATATCTTATTAAAAATCAGAATGATTATAAACCTTTATTCCAGAAGCATGATATATTTTAAGATTTAAAATCCTGCGAATGTACTCAGAAATGAAAAACATGAATTCATCACTTTGTTTAAAGTTTAATGCATTGAAATTAATTTTTTCATAAATATCTCTTCTTAAATATGAACAAAAAAATGAAGAATGCATTAATTCTAAAATTTCCCCATTAAAAAATACTGGCAATTGCAAAATATTATCATAAGGAGCAATATCTAACCAATAGTCATCATGTGCATGAGGTGCATATTTTTTAATCAAATGAGAATCTTTAATTAATTGATTAGAAACAATTAATCCACAATCTGACAAATCATATGCATATCTTTGCATTAATTCAATTGCTCCAGCTGTTAAAATTGAATTTTGATTTAAAATTAAAATATCTGAATTGGGATTAGAAGATTGAATTCCATTAATTAGTGCATCTGAAAATCCTAAATTATTTTTTTCAGTTATTATTGTTGCATTTTTCTTAAATTTTTCAATTGATATATTTATATTGTTATTTGAAATAATTATTTTAATATTTTCTAAATTCAGTGCTAAAATTGAATTTACACATTCCTCTAAATTATGATCATTATCATAAATTGGGATAATTATATCAACATTTTTATTTAATTTATTTTGTTTGTCTGAAAATTTTAGTTGATTTTTTTCATAAACCTTATCCCTATTAGCAGGAGTTGTATCTAATTTACGATTATTTGCTACTTTTAAATAGTACTTTGATAATAAAAATGGAATTGAGTATAATTTATAATATTTATTTATTTTCAATATCAAATCCCAATCTTCACCTATCGCCAAATCTTCATCAAAACCAGAGACTTTTTCAAGCACATCTTTTTTATGAACAAAACAATTAATATCAATGTAATTTTGATTAAACAATAATGATTTATTCAAATGTCCAAATAATACTTGAGATAACTTTGAATCATAAAAATCATATCTTTTTTGAGCTGAATAAATTGCATCTGCATCCGGAAACTCAATAAAAGCACCAATTGATGCTTTAAGATAATCTTTATCAAAAAGATTGTCAGAATCTAAATAAGCAATATAATCTCCATTAACTTCATTTAATGCAATGTTTCTAGCCCCTGATGCATCTTTGTTCTCAGTATTATATATTATATTGACTTTTTCGTGAGAAATCTCCTTTAATAATTCTGTAGTTCCATCAGTACTTGCATCATCAACTATAACCAACTCAAAATTTTCATATGATTGAGATAAAACAGAATTTATTGCATTTAATACAACATCCTTTCGATTAAATACTGGCATTATAACTGAAATTAAAGGTTTTTTAATTAATTTATCAACTTTTGAACATAAATAATCGCCAATTAATTCCATAAATTCAAAGCAACACAATTGATTATCTGTAAAAGGAGCATTTATAAATGGTGAATAATATGAACTGATTAAAAAACTATTAAAATCAAAATTTGATTCATGATTTTTAATTTCATTATCCTTAAGGATTTTTTTAAGTTCTGAAATTTCATTATTTAAATTTTTTTGATTTTTAATTAAATTTTCATATTCATTTTTATAAAAATTATACTTATCACTTCTATTTAAAATTTTTTCCTTATACTTTTTAGAAAATTTCATATTAAAACTCCATGATTAATTTAAATTTTTTAACTCTGATAATATCTCATCCGCCCGATTATCAAAAGTATGATTTTTAAGAACAATTTTTTTTCCTTTTTCTGCTATTTTTATTCTTTCTTCATCATGAGTTAGATAATATTCCAATTTACTATTTAAATCATCTACTCCATCATAAGTTACAACATTTCCTTCAAATAATGTTTCGGCTGATGGAATTTTATCAGATATTACAAAGGTTCCACATGCAAGTGCATCAAAAAGCCTATTTGATGGAAAATCCAGTTCTCTCATAGTTTCCCAGTGGTCATTTAATAGTATTTTACAAGATGAATAATATTTATGCAACTCTTCATTAGGAATAAAAAATCCATTTACATATTGCTCATCAATGAATTCCGGCCAACCTCTACCATAAACTGCTACATCAAAATCTGTTTCCATAATATCTTTTATAATTTCTCTATAAAAACCTCTTGTTGAGCCTACAAATAAAATATCCTCAGATATAGAATCATCATACTCCGAATAAAAAATATCTGGATCAGTACATTGCAATAATGGTTTTACAGTTGTATTCAACTCCTCAGACAACTCATTAGCATACCTTATAGAAGAAATAAAACAAATATCAAATTGTTCGTACTCTTCTTTTCTTATTTTTTCCGGATCATAAATATTCCACATGACATTTATTGCATCAAACATTGGAGTAAATTCATATTTTCCCCTTAAAATGATATTTATATCCGCTTTAACAGTTGTATCATACCAATTTTCACGTTCATGAATCAAAACATTAAAACCCTTTTTTTCAAATGATTTTTTTAAAGCAACAGCAAAAAAATAATCTCCCCAATGATGATGACCAACAGGATTAGGAGTTTTAATTGCTATTGTCAAATCAGAATATTCCTCATCGATAAGTTTTTTCATGATAATTGGCTTTGAAAATTTTCCCAATCTTTTCTGCAATTTAATAATTTCATCATAAGAGCTTGATAAATTCTTATTTAAGATAGTATTTTCATTTTTAAGTTTTTTTATCTCTTTAATACTTTTTTTGTATTTTTTTTCTATTTTTTCATAATTATTTTTATAATAATTATAACTGTTACTTTTATCCAATACTCTATCTACAAACTTCATAATACTACCTTAATAATTATTTAATTCAATTAAAATATCTGGAAATTGACTTAAAACATTTTGTAATTGAATATCATTTTTTCCACTCTGGTTTACATCCCATAATGTAGTTTCATCTAATAAACTTAATTCACGAGCAATATTCACATAACGTAATATTGGCATTGGTTTTTCAATACCATAAATCTTTGTCTTATTTAAAACCATCATTGCCCAAAACCAGATATCATCTCCTGAAGGACATAACTTCAAAAATAATTCCTCATTAAATACATTAGCATCTAATGAATTAGGATAAAACAATGTTCCTGCACCATTGGTCGGAAAATTAAGATAAGAGGGACTTTCTTCTTTATTATTTAATTTCCAATTAATATAATTATCAACATTATTGCTATCCAATTTGATTTTCCTTGACCTGGTTGATATTATTGAATTAGGATATTTTTTATGAGCTTCCCATATATTTTTTAGCCAATCCTCTGGATAATAAATATCATCATCAGCAGTGACAATATAATCATTAGGATATTGCTTAAGTGCTGGAATTAATTTTTTATAAGACCTAATATCTTCACACCATCTAATTGTTAAACCATTATTTTTAAGTTTCAATACACTTTCGGGAATGTCTTTTTCCTTATTTGGAAATTGTTCTTCAGCCAACCATAAAATCAATTTGTTAGGTTTTAAATTTTGAGTTAATAAAGAATATAAACAATAATGTAAGTCATGCATACGTTTAGGAAAAGAGGTTAATGAAATAATAATTGAATCTTGAGTTTCATTTAAATTAATTCCTTTTTCTTCAAATCTTTCAATTTCTTTATCCAATAACTTTTTATCAATATAATTAAAAGAATAATTAACATTTTTATTAAATTTATCAAATTTCGTGAAAGATTTAAAGTTGATGACTAAAACATAATATCTATAAAATATAAAAGAGATTTTTTTAAGTGTCTCATTTTCCAATCTCATTTTTATAAATTCACTTCGCATTTTTGCATAGAATTCCTCTTTGAACTGGTCTTCCGTTCTGTTAAGGTTTTCTTTAGATTGTAATATTTTAAATTCAATAAAATTTAATTTAAATTCATTAAATATATTATTTTCCACCAATACCTCTTGTATATCATCAAAAATATCAAAAAGCACTAACCGATGATTGTAATCTGATTTATGAGTTTGAGTTGAATTTAAATTTAATCTATTGTAATTATATAAAATTTCAGGAACATAAGATATTGACTCAGCAAATAATATGGTTTCAATATGGAAAGGAACATCTTCAAACATTTTATAATCAACATTGAATCGGAGATCATTATCTTTTAAAAATGAGGTTTTATATAATTTAGACCAAACAACAAACACATTATTCATTGCTAATTGTTTATTATAATTATAATCAAAAGAAAAATTATTATAGTCTATATCCTCCTCAATAGGCAAATAAATTCTTTTTTTAAATTTATTGTTTGATTTATGCTCAATGGCATTAAACAATACAACTTCCGAATTATTTGAAATCGCATTTAGATAAACTTTTTCCAAACAGTCTTCTTCAATCCAATCATCAGAATCTACGAATGTCAAATATTCCCCTTGAGCAAGTTCTATTCCTTTATTTCTTGTTTGTGAGGGGCCACTGTTCTCTTGAGCAACAACTTTTATTCTTTTATCGTTACCAGCATACTTATTAAGAATTTCCAAAGAAGAATCAGTAGATCCATCATCGATACAAATAATTTCCATATCCTCAAATGTCTGATTAATGATACTATCCAAACATTTTTCCAAATATTTCTCAACATTATAAACTGGAATGATAACAGAAATTTTTACCATTTGAATCTCCTAAAATATTATTTTCTGAAAATTCTAAAAAGTTTTCTTAAAGGACTAGTGATTTTCCAACTAGAAGATGACTTTATTTCTTTATTTTCATTTTTAACTTTTTTTAAATCTTTTTTTAGAGATTTAAGTTCATTATTTTTCTTTTTAATATCTTTTTTAAGAGAATTTATTTTTTTATTTTTTTCATTAATCTTGCTCTCTAAAACAAATAAATATTCCTTAGTATTATTTGAAACAAATTTTAATTCATCTAATTGAACTTTCAAATCCTCAATGATTTTTTCATTTTCTAAAAGTTTATCATGAACATTACAATCATCATCTAAAGTCATTTAAATTCTCCTTAAAACTAATAAATAATATATTTTTAATAGTATTAATATTTATATTTCAAAAACATTGATTTAATAGTATTTTGCGATTAAAGAAAATATCATTGAAACAATTAAAACTAATACCAAAACAAAAATATAATAATCATATTCCGTTTTATCAATTTTATTAAGATTTAAAGAAAATGCAATAGGCAATAGAGCAAATAATGGTAAGAAATATCTGGTATGTACTCCAGTAATAGTTAAACTACCTGCAGGTGACCATGATAATAATTGCACAATATATGTTCCAAAATATATTACAATAAAAGTTAGTAATGCACCGAATCTAAATTTTGAATTAATTTTTTCACCAATTGGATAAGTGAAACAAATTAAAATAAATGATATCAATACCAATAATGATATCAATTCAGAGGCATTATAAACTCCGCCTTCAATAGTATATGAATAAAAACTAAAAAATCCATTGAAAATATAAGTAAAGCTATATAAGATATTTATTAACGCATTTAAAATATTTAATGGATTAGATAATAAAAAATTCATTTGATTATTGATATTCACATTATTTTGAATAATATATGCTACCCTCCATGAATGAACTAATGCCGGAGTTGCATAAAACTTACTCCACAGCACTCCAATCAATCCAACTGTAATTAAACCAATTATACAATAAATATAATAATTTTTTTGCTTAAAATTATTCTTTGGCAAAAAGAACAATAATAAAATTAAAGCTAGATAAGGCAATTTACATAAACCCGTAAGTAAAGATAAAACTGAAATAATTAAAATTTCTTTTACTCCAAACTCATTTTTATACATGTATAGCAAATAAGAAATTGTCAAAATACCTAATCCCGCAACTACAGAATCTATACTTACCGAAAATGCCTGAAATAAACAAACAGGCAAACATGCAACAAAAAACAAAGGCATTTTAAATAAAGGCGTTTTTTTAATTGCATAAGCCACAATTGTTGAATATAATAAGCTATTAAAAATTCTTGCAAGCCACAACATCCAAATTACATTTAAATCCAGTAATTTAGCGATGAAAATCCCCAATCCTGAGAATAGATATCCAAAAAAGGGGTTTTGTTCAAATGCCGAAGAAACTTCAACTAGAGTATTATTAATTTTGTCGGTATCCCCATTAACTTTAAAAACGGTTTTATCTATTGAGTGAACGAAAAAACCTGGGATACTATCAATTGTTTTATATGAACCATTGACATATTCTGGAAATAAAATTCCTCTTGAAGTCAATTCAGCACGCGTAAAATGTTCCCCTTCATCTGAAACCGAATCAATTGGAATTACAAAAGAAGTTATTAATCCAAATAGCAATAACACAATAAAAACAGTTTTATATAGTTCTTTATCATTGTTATGTCCATGATAATAACTTATCAAAATAATACCCAATATTGAGAGAGAAATTATAGCAAAAAATTCCATTTTAGGATGATTAAAATTTTTGACAGTCATCAAAGATAATGAACATAACATTATTAAAACTAAAAATAAAATCCAATATTTCTTTGATTGAAAAAAATTATCTTTAAAAGAACTTGATTTGAATTTTAAATTAGACATAATTTTACTTTTCATAATTACCATCTAAATTGTTTTTATTCCTTATTGAATTACTCCTATTTTTTAGAATCTCTTCATAAACTTCATATACTTTATCAGCATTTATTTCAGAGGTCATGTTTTCATACATGAATTTTCGTCCGTTTTGTGCCATCTGCTTTGATTTATCAAGGTTATTTACTGCAAAAAGCATTTTTTCATATAAATCGTCAGCATCGCCCTGTTTATACAGAATTCCAGTTACGCCATCATCAATAAGTTCCTTTGTTCCGGCACTATCAGCACCAATAACCAAATTTCCACAAAGCATTGCCTCAACAGTTGTGCGGCCGAATGATTCAATGCTTCCACAGGTAAATGAAATATCAGATTCTGCAAAACAATTTTCAACATCTTTCTTATATCCCAAAAAGCTTACATTGTCCAAATCATAATATGCCACCAGACTTTCAACAAATTTTTTAACTTCCTTGTTTCCTGTTCCAACAAAGGAAACTTCAAAATTATGGAATCCTGAGGAGTATAACTTTGCACAGGCCTTGATGAATTCAATTTGACCCTTGTGATATTCAAATCCTCCAACCAATATAAACCTGATCTTTTCATCGTTGAAAATGGTTTTAGCAGGATTATAAAATCTTTCGGCATCAATGCCGTCATGTATGCTTATCAGCTTATCATCATCAATGACATTTTCATATTTTTTATAAAGGATGTCTGAAACTGTGATTACCTTATCTGACTTGTTGATTAGTGCGTTTCCTTTTGGCCTATCCCAAATTGTAAGGTTTTGGCCCTCTTCAAGAAATTCCCTTAAATGCCAAACGACAGGAACATTTTCTTCAAGCCCTGCAATTGCTCCCACATATGTCCAGGTTGTATTCAAATGAACTATATCAATATCATTATCCCTTATGAACTTGCGAATGTCTTTGACTGCTTTTTTGTTGATTTCACGTTTTTTATCTATGGATTCATAATAATCTGAATCCTTTTCAATGCCCATTGGAACTACCCAATCTTTTGACACTATCAATTTATAGTCAATGCCAAATGATTTTAAAACATCTACTCCATGTCCCTTCATCGGCACGACTACAAAAACATCAACGGGATACTTTTCTTTTAAATGGACAATTAAGCTTGTCATGCTTAAAAAAGCGCCTGAAGTCCTATTGTTGTCGGAGGGTAAAAATAATATCTTCAATCTTTTGGATTTATCATGGCCCTGATTAATCTTTTTTAATTTTCTTACAGGAGATGCAAACGAATTGCCAAGCTTGTAAGATCTTGATTGCTTAATGTTTTTTAATGATTTTTTCAATTTGGAATTTTTCGATTTGAGATTCTTATTTTTATTTTTGAGAGATCTGTTACTAGATTTAAGCTTCTTATTCTTGCTTTCCAAATCCATTATTTGAGAATTTAAGAATTCATTCTCATTTTTTACGGCAATTAAATCATCATAGGATAATGTTAAGGAATCATCGAATTCGATTAAATTGACAGGAGAACAATATTTATAATAAATTTTTTGAGTTGATTTATTGAATCTATCATCAACAATTTCCTTATCCATCCTTTTAAGAACATTTTGGAATGATTTCAATACATTTTCTTTTTGTTCCTCGAAGTCGTCAGACTTTAAAATATTCCTAATATGCCAGAAGACATGAACATAAAGCATTTCTAAAATGTCTTCATCCTTACAGGAATGCCTGTCCATAATGTCAAAAGCATTATTCAACATTTCCATGGCTAAGGTTAAATCATTAACGTTGTTTGCTGATGAATCAGGGTTCAATTCACGATAAAAATAAAATGGCTTGTGATTATAAACGATGCTTTTAGCCAATAAAGCGGTTTCAAATAAAAAAGGTGTGTCAATCCACCCTGGGACTTCCATGAGTTTTATGTTATTTTCACTCAAAAAGCTTTTTTTGTAAATGGCAGTCCATATTGAAGGATGTCCATTTAAAATATTAACATCATCATAGACTGTAAAAAACTCATTTGTCGGTACATTCTTCTTTATTTCACTAATGAAAAATTTAGGATTTTCTTGCGAATCGTAATAATGATAAAAGTTGACTTTGGCAATGTCCGCCTGTCCTTCTTTAGTCATTGCATATAATGTTTCATACATCTTTTCATGTATGCAGCCATACGGTTCAACAATGCCTATATACTCCCCACTAGCATTATCGATTCCCATATTTATCTGATGACCATAGCCTTTAACATCTGAATAGAGAATCTTTACTCGGGAATCTGTTGAATATTCTTCTAAAACATCTAAGGTCCCATCAGTAGAACCTGCATCAACACAGATTATCTCGATATCCCCAAATGATTGATTGATAACGCTCTCAAGGGATTGCTTAATAAATTTTGCCCCATTATATGAAGGCATTATGACTGATATTTTCGGATTAGACTCGCCCATACTTTCCCCTAAATACTTTCTAAATTAATTCTTTTTTAGTTTTCTTAATGGTTCTGTTATCTTCCAGCTTCTTGAATTCAAGAGTTCATCATTAAGCTTTTTATACCTGTTTTTCTCTTTCTTTAATTTTTTATTTTCTTTCTTAAGCTTTTTATTCTCTTTTTTTAATGAGTTGATTTCTTTTAGCAACTTATCCTTTTCCTGATTGTGAAGCAATTCCAAATATTGAGTTCTGAATTCCTGATAATCTTCAATTTCCATTACCAAATTAAATTTAGGATTATTTTTAGGGACAAATTTTTCATCGATTTTTGAGAATTTCTCCCTTGCCATACGATAATACTCTTCGGAATTTGTACTTATTATATAAAATAATGTGTGAGGCACTATAAAACGATTGAATTCATATTCAAATTCATCATAAACCCCTTCAGCTTTAATAAACTCCTCAAGAATGTCAAATATTTTAAATATATCAAAACCATTTGAAGAAGTATTGTTAACTGAGTTTTCATTATCCAATCTGTAATGGTACAGACATTTATTTACAAATGACATTCGTTTTGCCCGAATCATTGATTTGACATGAAACGGAACGTCATCAAAAGCAACGCCTACATTAAATCGGAAATCATCATAAGAATCCAATAGCTCCTTTTTATATAATTTGGCCCATGGAGCCAAATCTCCATTAAAGACCAATCCCATTACATCATGATAATCGAATGTGGATCTCTCAAAGTTTCTATTTTTCAATACTTTATCAAAATTAAAATATACTCTTTCATTGCTGATTTCATCATTGATTATTACATTTGCCTTGAATATTACCATATCCGAATCATTATAGACGGCACTTCTATAAGTTTCCTTCAAGGCATCTTTGGATATTTCATCATCGGGATCGAAGAAATAGATATACTCACCTTTTGCCTCATCCAAAGCCCTGTTCCTGGCTGACCCGCATCCGCCATTCGGTTTATCGAATACTTTCACACGGCCATCCTTGGCTGCAAACTCATTAAGTATTTCCAATGAATTGTCCTTTGAACCGTCATTTACGCATACAAGTTCAAAATCCTCGAATGTCTGATTCAAAAGGCCTGAAATCGAATCATTTAAAAAATCTGAAGCATTGTAAACAGGAATGAGTACTGAGATTCTAGGTTTTTCAGGATTGCTTTTGAAATTAATGAGTTTCTGTATTTCAGGATGTTTTTCATGCTTGAAATAGAAATTTTCTTCAAAATTTCGCACTATTTCCGGTTCATCCTTAAATACTTCGCGTGTTGCATCCAAAATGTCTTTTGCTCCATCGGCTCCCATCAAATCAATGAAATCCAGCATCTCATATCTAAATTCATGTTTTAGATTGTCAAATCTTGAATCTGAAAAATTTTCAAAAACCATCTTGTAATGCATCATGTGATGAAAACGCTTTTTACGGGTATTGCACTGATTAGCTCCATCAACATAATAATATGCATAATAATCAATCGGCACTGTATGAATTTCATCGACTTTTGATAAAATTTCAGCCAGAAAAACCGGATCCTGTCCCCTCAACAAATCCGGAAATGAGATATCATTTGATACTATAAATTCCCGTTTAAATATATTTTTATAAAAAGACCATGGAATGCCATACTCTTCGGGTAAAATAACATTAAAATCCTCATAATAATCCAATGGCAAAAATGGAGAAAACTTCCCTTTTTGATCGACCAGCTTAATATTTCCGGAAACCATATTCGCATCGTTTTCAACGGCCGTTTCATATAATTTTTCTAATGCATCATTTTCAATAAAAATGTCATCCGCATCCAAAAAGCCAATATATTTCCCACTGGCTTCGCCAATACCATAATTTCTAGCTTTACCTGAACCTTGATTTTCCTGTGATAAAACTTTAATAAAATCATGTTTTTTGGCAAATTCATTTAAAATCTTTAATGAATCATCACTTGACCCATCATTAACACATATAAGCTCAATATCTTTTAATGTCTGGTTGATTACAGTAGTTATAGAAGTATCTAAACGGTCTGCATCATTATAAACTGGCATAATAATTGAAACTGTAGTCATTAATTCCCATCCAAAAGTTAATAAAAATATAAAACTATATTTACTTTTTATTGAATATATATATTTAGTATCAAAAAGGTAAAATCATGATTAATAATAAAAGAATTGAATATATCAGTTTAGCAAGTGTTTTATCCGCAATTGCGGTTATTTATCTTCATGCAAATTCCTGTTTTTGGCAATTTTCAACTGCAAGATATTGGATAACAGCAAATTTGATTGAATCAGTGTTTTATTTTGCAGTTCCTATCTTTTTTATGATTTCAGGTGCAATGCTTATAGATTACAATAAGCGATACAGTCTAAAAGAATATTTTTCGAAAAGAATAACAAAAACTGTCATTCCTTTCATAATTTGGAGTTTCATTGGTTTATTTATTCAAATCTATTATATGCATACAATCAAATTAAGTTCCGTTGATTTAACTTATATTGTCAATGGACTGCTTAATGGTAATCTAGTGCAGGTTTATTGGTTTTTCATACCTTTATTCTGCATATATTTATCAATTCCAGTATTTGCATCAATTTCTGATGATAAAAAAAAGGATATTTTCATCTATGTTTGTAGTTTGACTTTCATTCTGAACATTCTAATCCCATTTATTATTTCTGTATTTGGCCTAAAAATAGACTATTCCATTTCAATAGCTGTTGGTGGAGGAAGCTTATTTTATACATTGGTAGGATATCTGATACATAAATATGAAATACCAAGGAAATATAGGCTCATCATCTACATACTTGCAGTCATAGGATTTTTAATGCATTTTTTCGGCACATATTATTTATCAATGTCTGCCGGAGAAGTTGTAAAAACATATAAAGGATATACAAACGTCCCTTCCATCCTATATTCAGTAGGAATTTTTGTTTTCATAAAATATGGCATCATTAACATAATGAAATTTAACATCATAAACAAAATCGTCAGCTTTTTAGACTATTATACCTTCGCAATTTACTTAATCCATTGGTACCTGCTGGAATTTATACTTAGGACTTTCCATATCAGCAATACCTCAATTATTTATAGGATTTTTGCACCATTAATCGTTTTAGTGCTTTCCGTAATAATCATTTATTTATTGCGCAAAATTCCAATTATTAAAAAAATACTCCCATGAATAGAGTTAATTTGACAAATTGAAAAGGTCCGCTAACAAAATTAAAAAAAGCATACAAAATGGACGTTTCAATTATTTAGGTGCATATCATCTTAAGAATTTTGTTACCTTCCAACTTGAAGAATCAAACAATTCATCATTTAACCTTTCTATCTTTTTAAGTTCGGCATTTAACTCTCGTTTTTCATCTTTAAGCTGTTTGTTTTTAATCTTAAGCTGTTTTTGCTCATTTTCAAGCTCTTTTAGTGTGAATTTATTATGCCTTAACTTAAAATCATCCAAGGAATCCGAATTGATTACCAACAAATACATTTTAACAACGGTTAAATCAATGTCTTCCATAAATTCCAAATGATATTGTGAAAATTCATTTTTTATTTCATAAAACAGCTGTTCGCAACTGGAATGCTTCAATAAATAGGTTTTATATAATATGATAAATTTTATATAGTTTTCATTGGCATCATCAAAATAATCCTCTCCGCAATCATTGAAAACCCCTTTGAAACTCCTAAAAAGATCAACATCCGAAACATTCTTCTCAGAAATCAGATATTTGAATAAATAGTTTTTATATTCATTTGATGCATTATCAAAATTGCCATTGGATAAAATGTCACAGACCATTTTAAAATGAGCCATGTGCTGCCTTTTCCTATCATACGTATTAATTTTTTTACTGAGCCTTCCACCAACAGAATTATTATACCCATATAAATCTAAAGGAACCGCTCCAATTTTAGAGGTATTGACTAAAACATTTGCCAGGAATATGTTATTTTCACCTGCAAATACGTCCGGAAAAGTTATATCCCTTGATGAAAGAAAATTCAAATTGAAAATGGACTTTGTAAATCCCTGAGGAATTCCGTAACTCTGTGTGTCAATTACACCATATTCATTGATATAAAGACACTCAAGGAATTCATGAGGGTTTTCTCTTTTAATCTTATATTTCCTATCGACGAAAGCCAGATTGGCAGTGACCATATTCAGATTCTCTTTTTTGGCCAATTCATACATCCTTTCTAATGCATTTTCATCGATGAAAACATCATCAGAATCAAGAAATGCAACATACTCTCCGGCTGCAATTTTAAGGCCTGCATTTCGAGCATTGCCCTGTCCCTGATTTTCTTGTGAAATAACTTTTAAAGTAGAGAATTCTTGTTTTAATTCATCTAAAACTTTTAATGAATCATCAGTGGAACCATCATCAATACAAATAGTTTCTATATCTTTCAATGATTGGTCATATACACTGCTTATCGATTTTTTAAGAAATTTTGCATTATTATAATTAGGAATTATGACTGAAATTTTTACCATGCTATCACTAATCTTTCCTATTATGCTTTCTAATAGACCTTAAAGGTTTTGTAACTTTCCAACTCCTGGAATTAAGAATGTCCTTTTTAATTTTTTTGGCATCTTTAATATCCGCTTTTATTTTCTTAATGTCCCTATTCAATTTTTTATTATTATTGGCCAATTTTAAATTGCCATATGCCAAATCAAATGCTTCAAAAGAAGGCGATTCAACCACCATTTTAAAGAATTCGGTGTTTTTCAAACTGATATTTGAAATAAAATCATCATAACATTCATGATTCCATATTGAATAAAAATCCTCTTTCATAGCATCATATGCATCTTTTTTATACTCATCTTTAATATAAGAATATCTCATAGAGATTGCATCCACTTTAGTGTTAAAAAGATTGTATTTATTTTCTTCAGACTCGCCGCTATCCAAAGCATTTTCAATTATCCAGTTTGTGCTTGTGATTGTGTTTTTAAAATTTGAATCATCATTTAAATACTTGTAATATCTTCGCTGATTGCCTTTCTTGAAATCAGTCAGTACAATCGTTTCATCCAATCTTTTAAGAACCTGGCTAAAATAAGATAAGACCTCATCCTTCTGGTCTCCCAAATCGTAATTTCTGGACAAGTCATAAACATGCCAAAACACACGTATGTAGAACGCTGATAAAACATTTCTATAATAGCAGGAATATTTGTCTAAAACTTCAAAAATATCCAGAACTCTACGCAAAGGCAGTGTCAAATCACTAAGGCTGTTAGTGGATGAATCTGGATTCTGTTCACGATAATAATAAAACGGTTTTTCACTATATGTAATGCTTTTTGCACAAATGAACGTTTCAAATAAGAACGGATTGTCAACCCAACCCCCGCCGGGAACTTCCATGAATCTGATATTATTTTCTTTCAAAAAGCTTTTCTTATAAATTGCAGCCCAGATGGAAGGATGGCCTTTTATGATATTCGGATGCTCATAAATTGTAAATTTACCTTTTGGCAAATCCTCTTTTAAAACATCCACACGATAGGAGATATCATCAGGGTCAGAATCATAATAATGATAAAAATTCACCTTAGAAACATCAGTGGAACCGTTGTCGGTCAAATCATATAATGTTTCATACATTTTCTTATCAATGAAATCATCTGTTTCAACGATTCCAATGTATTCCCCATTAGCTTTATCAATACCTAAATTAACTTGATATCCATAGCTTTTTTTATCTGTTTGAATTAAATTTATCCTAGAATCCTTTTTAGAGTATTTTTTCAATACTTCCAATGTTCCATCACTAGATCCTGCATCAATGCAGATTATTTCAATATCCTTGAGAGTCTGAGTTATAACGCTTTCAATGCACTCTTCAATAAATTTCCTAACATTTAATGAAGGCATTATAATCGATATTTTTGGATTTGACATTTTTTCCCCTATTTTAATAAAAACTCAAAAATTATTTGTCTTATGAATAATCAAAATCCTTTTCTCAATTTTCTCAGCGGTTTTGTCACTTTCCAGCTGGTAGAGTCCAAAAGTTCCTTGTTTTGCTTTTTAAGTTTTTTATTATTCTTTTCCAATTTCTTATTTTTCTTTTTGAGTTTTTCATTTTCATTTGTCAGCTTAGCTATATTCTTATTTAACTTATTGCTTGTTTCATCATAGAGCACTTTCATGAATTCAAATTTGAATTCCATATAATCATCAATATCCAATACCAGATCATATTTTACACGATTTTTTGGAACAAATTTCTCATCAATTCTTGAAAATCTCTCTTTAGTCATTAAAAAATACTCTTCAGAGTCCGCAGTAATGATATAAAACAATACATGATTAACTATAAACTTGCAAAAATCGGATTCCACTTCTTCATAGATTCCTTCATTTTTAAGAATCCCTTCAACAATATCAATTATTTTGAATATGTCTATGCTGTTGGAGGACTTATGGTTTACGGAATTTAAATTATCCCACCTATAATGATATAAGTATTCATTGACAAAGGATATCCTTTTGGCCCTGCTCATTGATTTGACATGAAACGGCACATCATCAAAAGCGACACCTAAATCAAAACGAAAATCATCATAACTATCTATAAATTCTTTTCTGTATAATTTAGACCAAGGTGCAAATCCCATATTTAAGACAGCCCTTTTTACATCACGATAATTGAAAGAACATCTTTTGTAATCTTTCTTTTTCAGAATCTTATTAAGATGGAAATATGAACGTGAATTTGTTATCTGGTTATTTTCAATAAGGTTGGCCTTGAAGATTACCATGTCCGAATCGTTATATATTGCACTTTTATAAACTTTTTCAAGGGCATCTAATTCAATCCAATCATCAGGATCATATAAATAAACATAATCTCCAGTGGCTTCGTCCAAAGCCCTATTTCTTGCAGATCCACAACCCCCATTTTCCTTATTGATGATTTTAATGCGTGAATCATTTTTTGAAAACTCTTCTAATATTTCCAGGGAATTATCTGTAGAACCATCATTGACGCAGACAAGTTCAATGTCTTTGAACGTTTGGTTTAAAAGACAGCTGATTGAATCATCAAGAAACTCGGAGACGTTATAAACAGGAATCAGAACTGATATGCTTGGATTTGCCTTTTCAGCAAAATTGACAAGCTTTTGCATTTCAGGATTTTTTTCATGCTCAAAATAGAAATTTTCCTCAAAATTCCTCAAAATATCAGGTTGGTCTTTAAAAACATCCCTGGAGGCATCCAAAATATCCTTTCCGCCTTCAACACCCATTTTATTAATGAAGTCCAACATTTCATAGCGGTATTCATGACGAACATCATCAAATTTGGAATCTGAGAGATAATCAAAAACCATTTTATAATGTTTAATATAATCAAAACGTTTTTCTCGAGTATTGCATTGACCAGCATCATCCACATAACGATGAGCATAAAAATCTATCGGCACAGTATAAATTTCATTAACTTTAGATAGTATTTCAGCTAAAAAAACAGAATCCTGACCAATCATCAAATCCGGGAAAATTACATCCTCATTTACTATGAATTCCCTTTTGAAAATATTTTTATGAAATGACAAAGGAATTCCATATTCCCCAGGTTTTAAACTGTCATATTCAGTGAAACGGTCTTGATAAGATGAAAATTCATCCCCCTCATCAATTAATTTAATATTGCCTGAAACCATATCCGCATTATTTTTCTGTGCAAACTGATATAAATTCTCTAATGCGGACTCATCAACAAATACATCACCTGCATCTAAAAAAGCGACATACTCCCCTGCGGATTTACTCATCCCAAAATTTCTAGCTTTACTTAAGCCTTGATTTTCATGAGAAAAAACTTTAATGAAATCGTACTCATCAGCAAATTCGTTTAAGGTTTTCAATGAATCATCACCAGATTCATCGTTTATGCAAATAATTTCAATATCTTTCAATGTTTGGCTGATTACAGAACGTATAGATTTTTTTAAACCGTTTGCATCATTATAAACAGGCACAATAATCGAAACTTTAGTCATTAATTCCCATCCACTAATTTTATAGAAATATATTTGCTTCTTATTGAATATATAAGTTAGTATAAAAAAGCCAAGGATACAAATGAATTGATTAGCAGTTGTTTTTTCTTTATGTAGGGTTGTTTTCAGTAATTTTGCTATTATCTCAATTATTTTTGGTTATGATTAGCAACCAATTTGGAACAATTCAAATCCTTTCGCACTTATCTTTTTATCATAAATATTTCTTCCATCAAAAATTACTTTCTCTTTTAGTTTCTCTGAAATCAAATCAAAATCAGGATTTCTAAACTCTTTCCATTCAGTTATCAATATCAATCCATCACAGCCATCTGCAACATCATATCTCCTATTGCAGAATGTAATTGAATCCAAATAATTATCATCAATTGTTCTTTTAAATTCATCATTCGCTTCAGGATCATATGCCCTTATTTTTGCTCCTTTGTCAATAAGTGATGCAATTACAATAAGTGATGTAGCTTCACGAACATCATTAGTGCCTGGTTTGAAGGACAGTCCCCAAATTCCAAAAGTTCGACCATTTAAATCATCACCGAACCTATCCACTACCTTGTTTACAAGCACCTTCTTTTGATTTGCATTGACCTTTTCCACATTGGACAAAATCATCGGTTCATATCCTGCAACCTGAGCAGTATTTATCAGTGCCTGAACATCCTTTGGAAAACAGCTTCCCCCATAACCGCATCCGGCATAAATAAAATCATAACCTATGCGTCTATCTGAACCTATGCCTAAACGCACCTGCTGGACATTTGCCCCTGTAACTTCACAGATGTTGGCTATTTCATTCATAAATGATATTTTTGTTGCAAGCATCGCATTTGCAACATATTTTGTCATTTCAGAAGATTTGATGTCCATTAGAATAAACCTGTCATGGTTAAATACAAATGATGAGTATAAATCTTTTAATGTATCAAACACTTCCTCTTTTTCAGCACCTATGACAACACGGTCAGGATGCATGCAATCTTCAATAGCCCTTCCTTCTTTTAAAAATTCGGGGTTGGATGCGATGTCGATCCTTACGGAAGAGTTACGTTGTTTAAGAATCTTTTCAATGTGGTCCTTAACTTTAAAACAAGTCCCAATAGGAACTGTGGATTTGACAACAACAAGAGAATCCTTAGTGATATTTTGAGCAATATCTGTAGCGGCTGAGAATATGTAATCCAAATTGGCGCTTCCATCTTCTGCCATAGGAGTTCCAACGGCAATAAATATGATATCAGTATTGTCCAACGCCTCTTTAATATCAGTAGTGAAGAACAAATCTCCCTTTTCCTGGCCATTTTTCACCATAGTCCCCAGATGCGGCTCGAAAATAGGCAGAATCCCCTTCTTTAAATTATTGATTTTACTTTCGTCAATGTCGACGCAATACACCTTATTGCCCATTTTAGAAAAACATGCTCCAGTTACAAGCCCAACATAACCAGTTCCGATAACAGTAATATTCACAGTACCACCATACAAAGCCATTATTTCAGGATGTCATAAAATTCATCAAGACATCTCTCATTATACTCTTTATAATCGATATCTAAAGTATCTATCTCATCATTCATAAAATCTTGCAATCCCTTTAGAACACCCTCATAAGAATTTTCAACATTATAGATATTAAATTCATCGGCAATGACCTTATCATCATCTCCAAGACTCATTACCGGAACATTCAACATTTCCGATTCAAAAACGGTTTTTCTGTAAAATCTATTGTTTGGAGGTAGGATGAACAAAGCACAGTCCTTCAGAATAGGCAAGGGATTTGACAGCTGCTTTATAACAGTCACATTTTTCCAATGTCTCAACTGGGATGCCAAATATTGAGTCCTGTTGAACCATCCGAAGTTTCCAATAATTATCAATTGCACATCCTCGTATTCATCGCATAACCTATCGAAGGCCATCAGTATATTTTCAGTCCACTCCTCATTATATATGGACCTGTCAATCGAAATAATCTTTCTGCCGTCGTCATTCAAAAGCCCCTTGAGATATTGGGGATGAGTATTGTAAATCCTTACGTCCTTGTTAAGCATTATATCCTTTTGCGATTCATTCCGGATAAATTCAAAGTTAATTAGGCTGTGTGCAACTTTGACGTTTGCAGAATCATCAATTTTCCTTATAGGATTAATCAATTCAGAAGAAACCACAACAACATTATCATAATTGCTGAAAGCCTCCTTCAAGAGATTCATATTAAATTTATTGTTTTCAATTTCCATAAAAGGGTCATTATGAACCCACATGCTAGACTTGGCCTCGCAATTGCAAAACATCAGAATCTCGTTTTTATAATATCCATCATAATTTACAACATGGTCAAATGACATGCCGTAAAATTGATGCCTGAATTCCCTTTTGAAGAATTTTCGAATGGAACTGCTGCATTTTTTATCCGAATTCAGGAATTTTGCATAACTTTTCCTTTCCAAATAGGTAGGCCTTGTTTTCGTCTTCATCGGCATTACATGAATGCCTTCAGGTATTGACTTCAAGACCGATTCGGGATCGTTTTTAAAATGCTTTGACCATTGATGGAATGTGACGATGAAATTATATTTATCCGAATCAACCTGGGACAACAGTTGTCTTAATGAAAGCGTAATTTCGTTGTTGGACAGGTTTCCAATGAAAATCAGGATGTTTGGCTTGTCATTCTTATTATTTTCTTCAGGACAAACCTTTTGATTTAAAAATACATGGCTGCAGATATTTTTTGCACAATCTGCACTGTCAAACGGAGCATACTCATCAATCAATGCGGAATAATCCTCATCCAGATTAGAATCCAATTCGGCAATCACATCCTCAATATCATCGGCCCTAACGAACGGCAGATTCAAATCGTCAAGATATGTTAATCTCTTTTTATCAAAATTATTGAAGAGTATAATCTTTCGTTTTGAAAGTATGAAATCTAGCACGACCCCGGAATAATCGGTTATGAATGCATCCGCCATGCTGATTATGTCATAATCATCATATCCCAACGGAAACGGTCGGATATGCTTAAATTTGGAAAGGTCAATGGACTTTTTAGCGTATCCGTCAACCTTAAAGAATACTGTTTGATTATCCTTAAGACCCTTATCAAATTCCTTTAGGTTGTTCTTAACCGTTTTTAAAAATTTCTTATGAAATGACTTGCCCTGATAACGGGGCATATAAACGAAAATGTCTTTATCAGCAACTGCCAATTCAGATTTCAGATGGGAGTTATCCTTAAAAAAGGAGATGTTTCTGGGGTTTCCTTCGTTCAGTATTTTACCCTGATAGATATCTTCAATCATCAGAGGCCCCATTATCTTTTCGCGGACATACTCATTGGAAATCACAGTATAATCAGACAATAGGAATGGAGCCTGCTGGGAAGCAAGCCTTGAATAATTCCTGATATTATCAACACCCCATTTCAATGAGGGATTTTCATGATAAACATTGAGAATTACCTGTCCGCTTCGTTTGGCATATCTATATCGTATCTTTGAATCGGTAATGATATATTTGGCATATTCACAGACATTTGTCGCTTTAACATCGTCAGAAATTATCTTGTCGATGCGCAGATTATAATTTTCCCTAAGCTTTTCAATATGGCCAACACCCTTTTTGGCATAAATGCAAACCCTGAAATTCTTATATTTGTCATCAGACAATTCTTCAATTATTCTGAAGACATCGCTTGACAATTGCTCCCCATTCATCGAATCAATGAAAATGAGGTTATCATCAATTTTCTTATGATAATAAGGATAATAGACAAAGGAATTTATAAAGTTCTTTTTGTATTTATTAATTCTTTTAGATTTCATATTCCTCTCCGAAAATCAATTCAGAATCTCCTTGAATTCCCGAATTGCGTTTTGGTTATACTCTTCATAATCAACATCCATAACTTTGACCTTGCCTTCCATAAAATCATGAAAACCCTGCAATATACCTTCCTTAGAGTCCTCAACCATGTATCCTCCATAATTTCTAATCCATTGAACCCCTGTAACATCTGTAGAGATTACAGGAACATTCAATATATCGGCTTCCATAATTACCATGGACCACCCCTCATATAATGAAGGAGACACATATAAATCACATCTTTTTAAAATAGGCATTGGATTTGAAATGAATTTAATGACAGTGACATTTTTCCAGCACGGCAGGCTTTTTCTAAGCTCCAAAAAGTCATCATAATCTCTGCCACGGCTGCCGACAATAATCAATTGGGCATCAGGATAATCCTTATAGAATTCATTGAATGCTAAAATCAAACGTTCAAAACCTTTTTCCGCTGTAAAACGACCGATGCAAATGAATTTTTTGCCGGGACCGTTTAAAACATCATCAAGACCACCAAGGTGATTTGAATCGATGACTGTTTTCCTATCAAAGATTATGTCCTTTTTTGACCGTTTAATTATTCCATGATAATTTGCGATATTGTGAACAACACCCACATCGATGTCATTATCAGCAATTTCTCTAATTGATTCGATTAAATCCGGTGAAACCGCAACGACATTTTCATATTTGTTATAGGCTTCCCTTAAAACAAACAGTTTTTGAGTACTCCTTGTTTTGGTTTCCTGAATCATGTCACTATGAACCCAAATATAGTTTTCACAATCCATATTTTTGTATAACAGAATCTGATCAACGCCATATCCATCAAAATTAATCATCTTATCAAAAGTAATGTTTGGGTATAATCTATTAATTTCACGTTTGAACATCTTATCTAATATTTCAGGATAGTCTGCATCCATACATAACTCATCATTATCAAAAAACTTATCATAGGCCTTTTCTTCTGAATAGGTCATATTAATTCCGGACCTCATTGGCAAAAATTTAACATCACTGGAGAATACGCTCAATGATTCCTCATGATTATATCGAATATTGCCCTCCTCTTGCCTAAAACTTATATAGATATTATATTTTGACAAATCAACATTTGCCAGCATGCTAACCAGTGAGGAGGTTATTCCATTTTTAAACAGATCCCCTGCATATATTAAGATGTTAGGTTTATCATTCTCAATAATCATTTCCCGACAAATTTCCTTATGATTGAAGATATGATTACAGATGTTTTCCACAGCATTCTGATTGTCATACGGGCAAAACTTCTTTATGAATTCCGTTTCATCATAATCTTTCTCGCAGTTCAGTTCATGAATCAGCTCATCGATATTTTGAACTTTAGGAAATGGAAGATGGGAAAGCGGAAAATAGGTGCCCCTATAAGACATGAATTCTTTTTCATCGTGATTGAATAAGATTATTTTGCGTTTAGAATTAGCGAAATCAAAAAATATATTTGAATAATCCGTTATTAAAATATCCGCCATATTCACAACATCATATGATTCATAATCTTCTGGAAATGAACGAATATTGTTGAATTTAGAATAATTAATTTCAGATTCTGTGAAAGGATGCAATTTGACAAATAAAATCTGATTATCCTTGAGCTTTGAATCCAATTCCATAAAATAATCTTCAAGGGTTTTTGCGAAAGTATCCGGAAAATCTTCATTTAATATTCCCCTATATGTGGGCATGTAAACAAATATTTCCTTATTTTGCAAATCTAACTTCTCTTTAAGTTTTGAACCTTTAAAAAAAACGCTATTTCTGGGACATCCTTCCAACAATATCTTTCCGGGATATAACGTATCAATCATATGGGAATTAAGTATCTTTTCCATCATGTGCTGATTGTGAAATAACATATAATCCGAAGACAAAAAGGGATGCTGAAAATCTCCAATCTTATACCTTTGTGCAAAATAATCAAATCCAGTAAGTTTAAAAGGAGTTCCATGTCCGGTATGGATAAAAACTTGATTATTTTTCTTTACATATTTAGGCCGGATCCCATAATCTGTGAAAATGTATTTGGCTTTTTCTAGGAGCCTGGTAGCTTTATCCTCATCGGTTATGATTTTATCAATTTTCAAATTATAATTTTTCTTTAAAGCATCGATCTTGCTTTTGACTTCCGGTTTTGCATAAACAGCGATTTTAAAATTGCCATAATTTCCTGTTGACAACTCTTCTGCGATTCTAAAAATATTGCCTGCGAAATCATTGCCGTCCATAGACTCAAAATAAACTAAATTTTCATCGACATCCTTGTAATAATTTGAATATATTAATGAATTTGATATACTTTTAAAAAACTTTTCAGATTTCGTTGTATTATCTTGATTAAAAGTCATAAAAATCAACATGAGAACTTAATTCATTAATTATCCAATTGAACAACCTCACCTTGTAGAAGGTGAGGATTCCTAGATTTTGTTTTTCTTTTCTAGGCAATCCCCGCGGAACCATCGGTTCAACAATCATTATGTGATTGTTATATATTAATTGAATTACAATAATATTTAAATTTAAAGAGAGAGCATTTGAAAAGTATTTTCAATCCCATTTATGCAATTCATCCACGACCTTGAAGAGATCATGATATTCTTGCATTATTAGATAAATTAAACTAAAATGCATAATACTTAAAAATGGATAAAGTTAATCTATTAAAATAAATATTTATATTTATCGGTGACTTTCCCAACGGCTTTGTCATTGTTAATTGGGATTTTTTACATGATTTTAAATTTTTTACAGACGAAAAAAAGGAAAATGTGTACTGCACAATCGAGTACACAAAAAAATTTAATGATATCCTGACCATTTGCCCAGATATGGAATCTTACTAATCATGACGACAATCAGCCAGCTTAAAATGCCAACAGCAATAATTGCACCAATCCACATTGAACAACCTCACCTTGTAGAAGGTGAGGATTCCTAGATTTTGTTTTTTTTGCCTTTTCTAGGCAATCCCCGCGGAACCATCGGTTCAACAATCATTATGTGATTGTTATATATTAATTGAATTACAATAATATTTAAATTTAAAGAGAGAGAGCATTTGAAAAGTATTTTCAATCCCATTTATGCAATTCATCCACGACCGAAGAGGTCATGGTATTCTTGCATTATTAGATAAAATTCCGGATGGCTTGGATAATACTACACCAGTTAAAAGAATTCCTAAGATCAATTTAAATGTATTATTCATCAGATACATGCCGTAACTAGCTTTACTTACTGATGTGTTGAACAACTTCACCTTGTAGAAGGTGAGGTTGTTCAATTACTGAAATGTCAAATTCCTTAATAGACAAATAATATCCCACCACTACAAATGAAATCGGTCCGATAAAAAAGCTTAAATCAATTGAATGAACCAAATGCAAATACAACATTATTTGATAAAAAATAAAGAACCGCCCAATATTACTAAAACAAAATATTCAAATTCTTTCATGTTTGAATTTTGTATTACCTTATTTAATATAGGTATAAAGAAATATACACCAACAATTAACCAGAAATACCAATTATATGAAAATGGCAAACTGAATATTTGATTCAGGTAACTTGGATTATAATAAACTCCAATTAATAAACCTTATCCCCGATTAAACCTGCATCGTGAAATACCTGGGAAACATTCAGTATGATAATTCACAAAATAGCTAGAAATCTTAATGTATCATAATATTTTATTCACTCATACGTGTGAATAGCCCTAATCAATCTTCATATTTAAAACAATCCTCATCTTAATTGAATAATAAAATCCACAATAATCTTTAGAACTTATACAAAAATATTTATAAATTAGAATTAATAGGACAATCATTAAAATTTATGACCTAATTTATTTACATTATTGCTTGCAAACATGTTAAACCAAGACAAAATTATATTACATATTATTTAAATTACAATATTTAAACTTTTTGATAAAATGAATTAATTGCTTAAATATAGATTTATTAATTGTAATTGATAAAATTAAATCATTTAATTGATCATAATTAATTTACAAGTTTATAAAATTCTTTATTAATTAAAATAATGGGAAATTTAAAATATTTCAATATGACATATATATTTTACACTGAAAAATATTTAAATTATAAATTTAATGAAAAAAAGATAAATTTATTAGAGAAATGTTCATCATACATCAACAAAAAAAAGAAAATGAAGTACTCAAACTAAAATGTCTGAGTACCTGCTTCCGGAGACAGGCTTACACTTCTAGTGTCCAATAATTTGTTTCCGGATCCGTCATATAAATTAATTTCAGCAAAGTCAGGGAAATACTTGTATGCATCCGCACTGGAAACTTCAAGATGTCCACTGGAATCTACTGTAACTGGGACCATGTTTCCATGGTTTAAAGTTGATCCGTCACGGGAGTAGAAAATTTGCAGTGTTACCTTTTCACCGGCGTGTTCAGGCCCAACATATATTGAAGCATATGTCTTATCTTCCAATTCTCCACCTGTTGAAAAGCTTCCCCCCAAAATCGACATCGAAGTGGTTTTTGGCTTGGCTTTAGAAGCCTCAGAAGACTTGGAAGATTGGGAAGATTGGGAAGGCTGAGAGCTGGAAGATTCTTCAGTTTGAGCCGGTTCAGTATTATTGGCACTTTGCACCTGCTGTTGAGGCTGTGAATCGGCGCTATGATTTGAATTGAATCCATAAAGATAAATAAAAGCGCCTGCAAGAGCAACAACAACAATTGCCAGTGCAATGATAATGTATTTTGTCTTATTATCACTATTCTGCTTACCGTTCATTGAGTTAATCACGCTTTCATGACTAACTGTCTTTTTCAAAGGACTGCCGCATTTTTTACAAAATTTTGCGGTGTCGCTATTTTCACTATCACACTTGGGACAACGCATTACTTTTTCACCTCATAATCCTCTAGATAATAATAATTTGTATACATTATTAGATAAAACTATCCATAATATTTCATGAAAAATGACAAAAGAATTTGCACTTATTTCAATTTTGTTCCATAAAACATTATTCTTCGAGCAATGAAATTCCAAAATAATACAATGATAGCTGAAATTATCTTAGAAATTAAATAATATAATCCCAATACATCAGTAAACAGATATAATAAAACTTCTGTAAAAACTAAACCGATTGTGCTGATAAGTATGAATAAATTAAATTCGATTAGACGATTGTCAATGTTTTCCTGATTGAATACCCATTTGGTACTCATTATATAATTGACAAGTACGGATATTATGAAAGACAGGATACCTGAAACCAAATAGTAGATTCCGCAAACGTCACTGAAGAAATACAGGAAAAAGAAATCAACAAGAAATGCAGTTCCGCCTACGAAGATATATCTGAAAAACTGCAGGAAAACGTTGTCAGTCTTTTCAACGAATAATTTGTCAATCAAGTTTATTCATCCTTTTTTTTCAATTCATTTAATATAATCAGATGATGTTCGAAGTTGTCGGCATGCTGTTTTTTCAATACATGCAATATCACACCTACGAAAAATGTCATGGCAGCAACCATAACCACCATTGCAATCATAATCAATGTAGGTATCCTCAAGACAAGGCCTGTGCTGTAGTATTTGATTAGTATCGGCACAAAGTGAATCCCTGCAATGACCAATAAAATCAATGTTGCGATTGAAAAGAAAAACAATGGTCTTTGATTACGGATCAATGAAAAGATCATCCTTATAACCTTAAAACCATCCTGATAAGTATTTAGTTTTGATTCACTTCCTTCAATACGGTCCTTGTATTCGATTGGTATTTCAACTATTTTAAAATTTTTAGTTAACGCAAAAACGCTCATTTCAGTTTCAATTTCAAATTCCTTTGATGAAATTGGGAATGATTTGACAAACTCATAGCTGAATCCTCTCATTCCAGTCATGATGTCCTTTAAGTCACTTTTAAAAAAGGTATTGATGAACTTACGGACCAGTTTGTTTCCGGTATTATGGAATGGCCTATCATTTTCCTCAAAATAAGTGGAAGATAATCTATCTCCAATCACCATATCCGCTTTTTTATCCAAAATCAATTTTTCAAATTCCAAAGCAGTTTCAGCGGGATAGGTGTCATCTCCGTCAACCATAATATAACAATCGGCGTCAATGTCTCTAAACATTGCCCTGACCACATTTCCTTTTCCTTGCTTATACTCATATTTTACAATAGCCCCTGCATTGCGGGCAATCTCATCAGTGCCATCAGTGGAATTGTTATCATAGACATAAATATCCGCATGAGGCATTACCTTTTTAAAATCTGAAACGACCTTTCCGATTGTTGCAGATTCATTATAGCATGGAACCAAAATCGCTGTTTTCATATCATCAACCAAAATATAAATATCAATAATTAATTTTAAGAAAAGAATATTATATAAATATTTGCCAATTTTGAAAAATACCCCTTAAAAATAATTTTTGAAAAAATAACAATAATTTGAGGGTGGGACACGAACTCACTAATTTTTAAATTTTTTTTATTTATTTTTCCTTTAATTTTATATACTATGAAGTACAATCTATTATTATAGATATAAA